>CAYQRI010000066.1:0-9354 GCA_964420085.1 uncultured Ruminiclostridium sp. | reverse complement strand
AGCGTGCGATCAAATTGGGCAGTGCCTATATTCCGAAAAAGTTCTTGCAGGAGACGCTGCGAGAGCTGCAAAGACTATAAAGGGAACCTCTAAAAACTGTCCGCACGCCATTCTGGTTGATCTTTTTCCTCCACTCGGCAGGGATTTTTCTTGAAATACGACAGTATTCCTGCGAAAAATCCCCTTGCTTGGCGAAAAAATCTCCACCAGCCTGCCATACGTTCAGCTATTAGAGATTCCCTGAAAAAAATCCCCTCTGTCCTGTCGGTTCGGCATGAAGACAAACCACAGAGCAGGGGGGAGCCTTTGGATCAGGACTGCGCCTTGCGATACCACACCAAGCTTTCTGTCGTGTGGGTGCGGTGCAGCAGAGAGAGCGAGACAAGACCGTCCGAGGCGGAGAGGAGAAAGAGGGGGATCAAAACCCATGGGGGAATGCTCATCAGCAAGGGTAGGACAAGCGGATGCAGGAGGTAGACGAGAACGAGGGCAAGTATGCCCCAGAAAAAGGTATACAGCGGACAAATGCGCCCAAAAAGATTGCCCGCACACTTGGAATAGTCCCAAAATCGAACCCCTACGCTCCACTCGTAAAAAAGCGAAACAGCGTATTCGACCAAGGTGGCAAGCAGTCCGCCTCCCACGAAAATCAGCAGTGGACGGGAGAGCCATTCGGGCGGCATTGAAAGAATCGCCACCGCACCCAGACCGTAGACAGGGCAGAGTGGCAGGAGTAGAAAGCATTTGCGATGTTTTTGTTCCTGGGACACAAGCCGCACATAAAGCACCTCTAAGAGGAAGCCCAAAAAGCTATAAAAAAAGAAAAAAGACAGCAGGGTATACAGGATACCACCTCCTAGAAGGGAAGGATTTTGTTGCAGAGAAAATACAAAGACAGTATGACCCATTGCATCGTGTGCTATACGACGAAAAGAAAAATTTTTCCGGGAAAGTTCAAAAAAATAATTGACAAATAGAAAAAGGCGTGCTATTATATACAAGCTAACGGTTCAGGGATGCGTAATCTATGCGGGTGTAGTTCAATGGCAGAATCCCAGCCTTCCAAGCTGGTCGTGTGGGTTCGATTCCCATCACCCGCTCCATCTGAAAAGCTGGGAGAGGGTGCCGGGTTTGTAGGTCGAAAGATAACAATTGCATCTTTTGTATCTTGCATATATGCGCCTGTAGCTCAGCTGGATAGAGCAACTGCCTTCTAAGCAGTAGGTCAGGGGTTCGAGTCCCTTCAGGCGTGCCACTCTTTCCTCATTACCGTCAGGCATATATGGTGGGTATAGCTCAGTTGGTTAGAGCACCGGATTGTGGTTCCGGGGGTCGAGGGTTCGAATCCCTTTACCCACCCCAGATATCTCGGGAGAGAGCCGAAGCATCGGTTTCGGCTCTCTCTTCGTTGAAAGCACCTTTTCTGTGATGGGGTGTAGCCAAGTGGTAAGGCACGGGACTTTGACTCCCGCATTCGCTGGTTCGAGTCCGGCCACCCCAGCCATTTTCATCGTCCTGACCCAGTAGCTCAGTCGGCAGAGCACCTGCCTTTTAAGCAGGGTGTCCGGAGTTCGAATCTCCGCTGGGTCACCAAAGAAAATAAAACGTCGTAAGTCATGTTTGACTTACGACGTTTTTTTTGTCCACATTCCGCTGCTCATATAATCCCCAATCGGCGTTTGCCCCAGAAGAATCGCTTTGTCCTCTACATATTTTATCAGGATTAAAAATAAGCTATATGAATGCCTGCTGAACAAAGCGAAAACGCAGTGATATCAATGAGTTTCAACTGTTTTCGCTTTGTTCAGTGGACATTATAGTAGCATAAGGATTGACACATAAAATTGTTGTTTGCTGACTGATTGTCTAAATGTGGTAGTTTTAGACAAATATATTTTGTGTTATTCTGACAAAATGGGTCATAATTTCTCTATTCTTTTCTGATGGAACGGAGTACAATAACTGAACTTTGAGAGGATGCGTGGTGGCGCTCCCAAAAGCAGGCATCCAAACATATTCTGTGCGGAAAGTAGGGATTTTTTATGGACTCCTATGAATTTTTGTTGAATATTGCCATCATTTTGATTGCAACGAAGGTCTTGGGGATTGTAACCAAACGATTCTCCATGCCACAGGTGGTGGGTGCCTTACTCGCCGGTCTGATTTTGGGACCCGCCATGCTTGGGATGATCTCCGAAACGGACTTTCTAAGCTCTGTGGCCGAAATCGGTGTCATCGCCTTGATGTTTACTGCCGGGTTGGAAACCGATATCCACGAATTGAAAAAGTCCGGTAAATCGGCGTTTGTCATCGCCATTTGCGGCGTTCTTCTCTCCATGCTGGGCGGCTTCGCTCTTGCTGAAATTTTTAACGCAGGCTCCGAAAATTTGATGGAGAATATCTTTATGGGCGTCGTCCTTGCATCTACCTCGGTTAGTATCACGGTCGAGACCCTGCGAGAGATGGGGAAGCTTTCCACCAAGTCCGGTAACGCCATTCTGGGTGCCGCCCTCATTGATGATATCATCGGCATTGTGGCGCTGACCGTCATCAGCAGTATGGCAAACCCAACCATCAGCATCGGTATGGTGATCTTTAAGATTCTTGCCTTCTTCCTCTTGTCCGGTGTGGTGGGCGTGTTCCTCCATAAGCTGATTAAAAAGCTGACGGGCGGAGATGGACACGACAAACGGCGGTACGCCGTCCTGTCCTTTGCCATGTGCCTTTTGTTTGCGTATGCTGCGGAGCATTTCTTTGGTGTGGCAGATATCACGGGCGCATATATCGCCGGACTGATTTGGACCAACACCTCTCGCTGTACTTACGTCACCAGTAAATGCGAAACCATGTCCTATATGTTCTTCTCACCCGTGTTCTTTGCTAGCATCGGTGTTAAGGTTGTCCTTCCTGAGATGAGCGGAAAAATTATTCTGTTTTCTGTGCTGCTCATTGTTGTGTGTATCGCAAGCAAGGTCATTGGCTGCGGCTTGGGTGCAAAGCTCTGCCGCTACAGTAATTCCGATTCCACAAAAATTGGTATCGGCATGATCTGCCGTGGTGAGGTTACCCTAATTGTTTGTACAAAGGGTATGTCGCTGGGGCTGATGGACCCGCAATTTTCAGGGCCCGTCATTTTGATGGTGGTAGCCTCTGCCATGATTACCCCAATTTTGCTGAAGTTGGCTTACAAGGGCAAGGAAAGGGATATCACCGACCTTGTCCAGAGCGATTTGGTGGATCGCTACGAGGAGGTACAGTACCTCGATGCTGCTGCACTCAGCGTCTTAGACGATTATACGCAGATTACAGAAGAAATCAAACAGCATCAGAATGAGCAGGAGCAGAATGCCGATGCTGTGGAAGTGTCCAACAGCGTGGAGACCTCCAAGAAAGACTGAATGATCCGCTTTTGCCTTATCCTACCCCCGGGGGCAGCGCCGTCTGTTGTGACCGCTGTCCCCGGGGATTTTTGTGTGGAGAGTCTTGGCTATTTTGCTTGCAAACGACGATACGCTGTGCTACAATCTGGTTAAATAGTAAGAAATTGTCTTGCTGTGATGGGCAGGCAGGAAGGTGGAGCAACGGGAATGTGTCGTCGATTCCTCGCTGCTCCTTTTCTTTGCTTGCCACCCTTTGAATGGAGGTGGTGTTGCTCTTGTGTTCGTTTTCGGCGGTGTTTTGACTGAATTTTATGAGAACAAGGAGAGCAAACAATGAAGAAAAGATGTTTCGCAATTTTATTGACTCTCGCCATGGGGCTTTCCCTCGCTGCCTGCGGCAACACGCAGACCACAGCAACCAAGTCCGGAAAGACGCAGTCCGCAGGGGAATCGTGGGTGGTTTATTGGTACCTTTGCGGCAGTGATTTAGAGTCTGGTGGCGGGTTCGCATCCGGCGACTTGGAAGAGCTGATGGAGGTTAGCTTGCCCGAACAGGTTAAGGTTGTCATCGAGACCGGCGGAGCCAGCGAGTGGCAAAATGACATCATAGACGCCTCTAAGCTCCAACGCTATGTCTATGACAGCGAGGGACTCACACTGGTCGATGAACAGGAATCTGCCAATATGGGCGATGCCGATACCTTGGCAGACTTTTTAGACTTTGCCAGCACCAATTATCCGGCAGATCGCACGGCTGTCGTCTTCTGGAACCACGGCGGCGGCTCTGTCACCGGCGCCTCCTTCGATGAGCTGTATAACGACGATTCGCTGACCTTGGCAGAGATGAAGGAAGCCTTTTCCAGTGTCTATACCGAATCCAAGGATGCACCGCCTGTGGAGCTTGTCGGCTTTGATACCTGCCTGATGGGAACGGTAGACGTGGCAGCGACCTTCTCCGGTATGGCAAGCTATCTGGTGGCGTCCGAGGAACTGGAACCGGCCAACGGCTGGTACTATTCCCAATGGGTGGGTGCACTGGGCGAAGATCCCACGATGGATGGCGCAGAGCTGGGTCAGGTGATTTGTGATACCTACTATGCCGGCTGTGAAGAAGTGGGGACAGAAGACAACACCACCCTTTCTGTGGTGGATCTCAGCCAAATCGATCCGCTCATTGAGGCATACGACGCCTTCGGCGAGGAGGCTCTTGCCGTTGCCTGTGAGGACTCTGCGTTCTTCTCCCAATTTGGTCGTATCGCTGCACAGAGCGAAAATTACGGCGGCAACACCAGAGAGCAGGGCTATACCAATATGGTCGATTTGGGACATTTGGCACGCCAGTCGGGAGACCTTCTTTCTTCCTCTCAGGCTGTTTTGGATGCCTTGGAGGACTGCGTACTCTATAAGGTGAATGGAAAATATCGTGAGGAAGCAACGGGCTTGTCCTGCTATTACTCCTACAATGGCGACATGAAAGATTTCAATGCCTATACAGAGCAGGGTGTGGATAGCGCCTTTAAAAGCCTCTATGCCTATGAATTGACCGGCGAGATTGACGAGGAAGGGCAGAATTACATTGCAGAGCTGAATATTGAGGAACCACAGGGCTTCGAAACCCTTGCCGATATGGACTGGGATAATGCACCGATGGACGTGGATGAGGACGGGGTTTCCTTCCTGACACTGGGTCCCAAGGCCAACGATATTCTGGCGGGCATCGGCTTCTCCCTGTATTATGTCGATGAGGAAAACGACGCCATGCTTCTGCTTGGTACGGATAATGATATGGAAGCGGATTGGGAAAACGGCGTATTCTATGACAATTTCCGTGGCGTGTGGGGCAGCATTGACGGCTGTCTTGCTTATATGGAGCTGTCCTTCGAGGGCGAGGACTATAACCTCTATTCCGTCCCCATCCTTCTGAACGGGGAGGAATATAACTTGCAGGTGGCCTATGACTTCACCGAGGAGGCGTGGTCGATTTTGGGCGCCCGTCGCGGCATTGAAGACAACGGTATGGCAGATAAGGATCTGAGACTGTTGGAGGTCGGCGACGAAATCACAACCATCTGGTATATGGCCAGCTATTCCGGCGACGATGCGTTTGAACCCTATACGGCGGATACCATCACGGTGACAGAGAATACGGCATTTGGAGAAATGGAGCTTCCCGACGGCGGCTACTCCATGGTGTTTGAGATGTGGGATGCCACGGGCAATTATGCCTATTCCGATGCAGTTACCTTCGATTGTGCCGATGGAGAGATTATGACAAGCGTTTACCAGTAAGGCTGCTTTTTGGAAAAAACCGAATATAGAATGAAATCCCCCGCACTCGACTGCCAATGGCAACGAGTGCGGGGGATTTTTGTGGTTTTTTGGGTTTTACAGCGTCCAGCTGCTTTGATCGGTGTGGAGGAGCTTGTGTGCCTGCTCGGATAAGGGTGCGTTTAGATAGTCCTGATAAAGCTGCTTGATTGCAGGGTTTTCGTGGGAGAACCGCAGGGGGTTGGTCTCGTCCAGCTGATACAGACGTGCGCCGCGCACCCACGACAAATCCACGCCGTCTTGGATGGGCTGACCACCGCCGCCCGAACAGCCACCGGGGCAGGCCATGACCTCAACGAAGTCGTAGGAGACCTGACCGGTCTTGATTGCGTCCAGCAGCTTGCCGGCATTGGCAAGACCGTGTACGACCGCCAAACGCAGGGTTCTGCCCTGCACCTCGAAGGAGGCCTCTCGCCAGCCATCTCTGCCACGCACGGTGCCGAAGGCATCCGCAGGCGCATTGGTGCCGGTGAGCTGGAAGTAAGCCGTGCGGAGCGCCGCTTCCATTACGCCGCCGGTGGCACCGAAAATCACGCCGGCACCAGAGCCTTCTCCCAGAGGACGGTCAAATTCTGCCTCATCCAGTGCAGAAGCGTGGATCTGCATGGCACGCAGCATCCGATCAAGCTCCCGTGTGGTCAATACGACATCCACGTCCTTTGCGCCGCTGTCGCTCACCTCGGGGACATCGCATTCATATTTTTTGGCGGTGCAGGGCATGACGGAGACACAGAAAATATCGGAAGCATCCTTGCCAAGCTGCTTGGCATAGTAGCTCTTAGCGACAGCGCCAAACATCTGCTGCGGGCTTTTTGCCGTGGATAGCTGCGCCGCCATTTGGGGATATTCCAGCTTGACAAAGCGTACCCAGCCAGGGCAACATGAGGTAAAGAGCGGGAATTTGGGTGGCTCTGGCTGTGCCAGTCGTGCCAACAGCTCACTGCTCTCTTCCAGGATGGTCAGGTCGGCGGAGAAGGTGGTGTCGAAAACGTGCTTGGCGCCCAGAGCCTTCACGGCCGCCACCAGACGCTTTTCGGTTGCCTGCTCGGGGGGGATACCCAAGTCATCTCCCCAAGCGGAACGGACGGCGGGGGCAATCTGGAAGACCACCTCCTTGGTTGGGTCGTTCAGGGCGGCAAAGACCTTTTCGGTGTCGTCTCTCTCTTTCAGTGCCCCCACGGGACAGTGGGCGACACATTGTCCGCAGTAAGAGCAGTTGACCTGATCCAGCGGCTTACCCCCACGGACACGCACTGCGGCATGGGCGCCCGAGCCGGTCATCTCCCACACACGCAGAGACTGTACCTTTTCGCAGACGCTGACACAGCGCAGACACTTGATGCATTTGGAGCTATCCCGCAAAATAGGCAGACGGCTGTCCCATTTCTGCTTGGCACCGTCGTGACCAAAGGGAACGGCCTGAATATTCATATCCTTCGAGAGCTTTTGCAGCGAGCAGTTGCCGCTGCGGACACAGGTGACGCAGTGGTCAACGTGCTGCGATAGAATCAGCTCGACGTTGGTTTTTCGGGTGAGACGCACCCGTTCGGTATTGGTATGGATGACCATGCCGTCCTCCGCCAAGGTGTTGCAGGCGGTGGCCAGCTTATTGACGCCTTCCACCTCCACGGCACAGATGCGGCAGGAGGCCACGTCGTTGATATCCTTTAGGTAACAGAGGGTGGGGATGTGAATGCCCACCTGCTGGGCAGCTTCCAGGATGGTGGCGGTTTCCTCCACCACGGCGGTTCGGTTGTCTATGGTCAGTGTTACCATTTCGTCACTCTCCCTCCCTTGAAGCCGGCATGGCCATAGTGGTCACACCGCAGGCATCGGCTGCATTCCTGCGACATCTCTTGCGTAGACATCCCGTTTTCCATCAGCTCAAAGTCATTTTTACGCCAGTTGGCTTCTCGTTCGGTCATATCGACACGACCGCAGGCATTTTTCAGGCGGAAGGATGCGGAGGGAACCTCCAAATTGGCGGAAATGTCGGTGTGGAAGCCCAAATACTCGTCGATACTGGCGGCGGCGACCTTACCTGCTTCAATCGCCAAAATGACGGTGGCAGGGCCGGAGACGCAGTCGCCGCCGGCGAACACGCCGTCCTTGCCGACTACGCTGGCATCCTCTTGGGCTACAAGGTTGCCCCATTTGACGGGAACACCCTCGTCGGCAAATTCCTTGGAATCCACCACCTGACCCACTGCCATAAGTACGACGTCGCAGGGGATCAGCTCCTCGGGCTGGTCTGCCTTTTTAGGGGCAGGACGTCCGCCGCGGACTTCGCCGATGACCTGCGGCTGTACCACGAGACCTGTGACCTGTCCGCTTTCGTCCGACGCAATCCGTACGGGTGCCTTGAGCTGAAGAATCTCGCAGCCCTCCGCCATCGCCCCTTCGATTTCCTCTACCAGAGCGGTCATGTCGGAGATGCGGCGGCGGTAGACGCACTTTACCGATTTTGCGCCCAAACGCATGGAGGTACGGGTGGCATCCATCGCCACGTTGCCGCCGCCCACGATGACCACGTTCTTTCCGGTGAAATCGGGCTTGTTGGAGTCGCCGACGATATCGAGCATTTCCACAGCGGACAGCACACCACGGCTGTCCTCGCCGTCGATGCCCAGTTTTTTATGCAGACCGGCACCAATGGCGAGATAGACGCTGTCATACTCCTGCCGCAGGTCCTCGAGCGTATAGTCGGTTCCGATGCTGCACGGCTGCTTGACCTCCACACCGGTGGAGAGAATGCAGTTAATATCCCAATCCAAGTAATCGTCGGGCAGGCGATAGCTGGGGATGCCGTAGCGGAGCATACCGCCGAGCTGCGGCTTTTTTTCAAAGACGGTGACTTTATGTCCCATCAGGGAGAGGAAATAGGCGGCGGTCAATCCGGAGGGGCCACCGCCTACGATGGCGACGGTTTTACCGGAGGCAGGGGCGCAGGGAGGCGCCGGAACCTCACCGGCATGCTCCACCGCAAACCGTTTGACACCACGGATGTTGATGGGTGCATCGACAATGGAGCGGCGGCAGTGATGTTCGCAGGGATGCTCACACACCAACCCGCAAACGGAGGGGAAGGGGTTGTCCTTGCGAATCAGCCGCACGGCGTCTTCGTAGCGCTCCTCGCCCACCAGAGAAATATAGCCTGGGATATCCACATGAGCAGGACATAGTGCTGTACAGGGGACACTTTTGAAGTTTGCCGTACAGCTTCCCTGCTCCACATGAGCCAGATAGTCATCCTGAAAGGCGACATAGCCATCCAGAACCATTTGTGCCGCTTCGAAGCCAATGGCACAGTCTGCGCTGTCCACAATGGCTTGTGCGGTGCGGTGAATGGTCAAGAGGTCCTCCTCGCTGCCTTCACCGTCCAAAAGCCGATCCAAGAGGTCGGCCAGTCGATCCAGCCCCACACGGCAGGGGACACATTTGCCGCAGCTTTGCGCCAAGCATAGCTTTAAAAAGGCGCTGGTCAGCTCCACGGGACAGTTTCCACAAGGGGCTGCCGCAATGCGGCGCTCCATATCTGCATACAGGTCATCTACCGTTCGCTGTGCATTTTCCCATGGGGTAATACGCAGTCTACTCAATCGTATACTCTCCCTTCTGATGCTCTTTTGTATTTGTGCAAAAGAGC
>CAYQRI010000065.1:0-9630 GCA_964420085.1 uncultured Ruminiclostridium sp. | reverse complement strand
AAAATAGGTAGCGCCAACACATTGAAAAAGGACAGTCAGTTGACTGTCCTTTTTTCTTGTCCCCAAATGACAATGACTCCATTATCAGGGGAAATGGGTTTAAATATGAAAAAATGAAATAAATGTTAAGTTAAAAAAAAGAGGTTGAGAGGGGTTTCTTTTTTGTATATTCATGTGTATAATGAATCTCATAAACAATAGGTTTGTATATTCCATATTTGGAGGAACCAATTATGACCAGATCGTCTGCGAGAGAAATCGCAATCCATTGTTCCTATTCCTTTGGGTTTTCTCAACTGTCTGCCGAAGCATTTTTGGCAGAACGAATGGATAAGGAAAGCTTTTCCCGTTGGAGTGAAGAAAATTCTCTCTATCGAGAATACCCCAACGAAAAACAAATTCAATATATCAAAGAGCTTGTCCGTGGCGTCGCAAGTCATGCTGCTGAATTGGATGAGTATATTTCCAAATATTCCAAAAACTGGACCTTTTCTCGAATTCCACGTACCGCTGCTGCTGTGATGCGTGTAGCTATGTATGAAATCCTCTATATGCCTGATGTCCCTGCACCTGCTGCCATTAACGATGCTGTGGAAATCACAAAGAAATATGAGGATGAAAAGGTGGTCTCTTTTGTCAACGGAATATTGGGATCGTTTGTCCGAGATGAATTTCCCGAAGAAGCTGCCAAAAAGAAGCCCTCTGAGGAGGCGTAAGCATGACCGCAGTCTTAGGATTGGATACCAGCAATTATACAACCTCTGCTGCATGGTTTGACGGGGAATATGGCGACAATGTCGGGAAACTCTTAGAGGTACCTGAAGGTTCGCTCGGTCTCCGTCAGAGCGACGCACTCTTTCAGCATGTGAAGCGTCTGCCGGATATCTTTGCACAACTGAAAGAAAGTGGAATGCCACGCACACTCCTTGCTGTGGGAGCCAGCACCAAGCCGAGGGAAGTGGAAGGCTCTTATATGCCATGCTTCTTGGCCGGAGAGTCACAAGCAAAAGGACTCGCTTCCGTGCTTCACTTGCCCTTCTATGCCTGCTCCCATCAGCAGGGACATATTGCCGCCGCTTGTTGGTCGGCCGGTCGTATGGATCTGCTGGATCAGCCGCATTTGGTGTGGCACCTGTCGGGTGGGACAACAGAATTGCTCTATGTCCAGCCAAAGGGTGTTATGGTGCAGGCAACCTGCATCGGTGGAACCTCGGATATCTCAGCGGGACAGCTCATTGACCGCACGGGGAAACGACTCGGTCTGGCATTCCCTGCCGGAAAAGCCGTCGATGCACTTTCCTTGCAAAGTGAAAAACGAGAAAGCTTCCGTGTGAAGGTCAAGGATGCTACCTTTTCCTTTTCCGGCATCGAAAACAAAATGAATGCCTTAGCAGAGGAAGGTTTTGCACCTGCTGATATCTGTTGGTATGTATTGGCATCTATTATCCGTGGCGTGGAAACTGCTACCAAACAGGCCATGGAGCACTATCCAGGGCTTCCTGTGCTTTGTGCCGGTGGCGTAGCCTCGAACCAACTTTTGCGGGAAACCATGATAAAAACCTGTGGCGCAGTCTTTGCCGAACCACGGTTTTCTACCGATAATGCCATGGGAGTTGCCATTCTCGCTTGGCGAATGCTTCAAAAGGAATTATAGTATGACGGAACCCATTTCTGTTACCGCACTCAACCAATATCTCAAAGGGTTAATGGAGCGAGATCGCTTGCTCTCTCGTGTGATGGTGCGTGGTGAAATTTCAAACTATAAAGTATACCCGTCCGGGCATCATTATTTTTCGCTGAAGGATGCAGAGGGAAGTCTGCGGGCGGTGATGTTTCGCAGAGAGGCAACCTCCTTGCGATTTCGTCCGGAAAATGGGCTGAAGGTGATTGTATCGGGACGAGTCTCTGTCTTTCCAAGAGATGGAGCCTATCAGCTTTATGCCACCAGTATGCTGCCCGACGGCGTAGGGGAGCTTGCCTTTGCCTTTGAGCAGCTAAAAAATCGGCTGCATCAGGAGGGCTTATTTGACCCTGTTCATAAAAAACCGCTCCCAGCGTTTCCCAAGCGGATTGCCTTGGTGACCTCCCCCGCTGGTGCGGCAGTGCGAGATATGATTCGTATCCTAGGAGTGCGCTATCCCTTAGCAGAGCTGCTGGTGGTGCCCGTGCGTGTGCAGGGAGAGGAAGCACCCGAGGAAATTTGTGCGGCGCTGGATTTGGTGAACGCCTGTCAGAACGTAGACCTCATCATCACGGGTCGAGGTGGTGGCTCCATGGAGGATCTATGGGCCTTCAACGATGAACGTGTGGCTCGTGCCATATATCACTCTCAGCTTCCTGTTATTTCCGCTGTGGGACATGAACCGGACGTCACCATTGCGGATTTTGTTGCGGATGCCCGCGCCTCTACACCCTCCAATGCAGCAGAAATTGCTGTTCCGAATCAGGCAGACCTAAAGGATACCTTGGGACATTTTAACGCTCGTTTGGATTCTGTCCTCGACCGAAGCCTGCAAAAGAGGCAGGAGATCCTGCGTCGATTGGCAACCAGCCCATTTTTGCAGTCGCCCTTGCGTTCCATACAGGAAAAAAGACTGGTTCTGGAATACAACGGACAAAGACTTTCTCGCAGTGTGGAGGAAAAAACAGGGATGTGTCAGCAAAGAATAGAAAAAGCTGCCGCCTCGCTGGATGCGCTCAGTCCCTTCCGTGTCTTGGCACGGGGGTATTCTATGACGCAAAAAGAGGATGGCACCGTCATTCACACGACCGAACAGGTGGCCAAAGGGGAGACCCTTCGTGTCCGCCTTTCAGACGGTGTCTTGACCTGTTGTACCATAAAAAAGGAGAAAAGCAAATGGCGGAAAAAAAGCTGACCTTTGAAGAGGCAATGAGCCGCTTGGAAGAAATTGTATCCCAGCTCGAAGCCGGTGACCATACCTTGGAAAATTCTCTCTCGCTTTATGAGGAGGGGGCAAAGCTGATGAAGCAATGTAACACCATATTGGACAAGGCGGAGCAAAAAGTGCGGAAGCTGCGTGTGGATGAAAATGGCGAGCTCGTCGAAGCTCCTTTTTCGCCGGAGGGATAATCGCCGTGGAAATAAACGAACGACTGAAGCAGGACGCCGAGCAGGTGAATCAGTGGCTCGAGGTCTATACAGAACGGCTTCCCGCATACGGTCAGCTCAAGGATGCCATGACCTATAGCCTTCTCTCCGGCGGGAAACGCATTCGACCCATTCTAACCTTGGCGGTATCCCGCCTTTTGGGGACAGAAGCCGAAAAGGCATTGCCCTTTGCTTGTGCCTTGGAAATGGTACACACATATTCCCTCATTCACGATGACTTGCCGTGCATGGATGACGACGATTTCAGGCGGGGAAAGCCGACCAACCACAAAGTCTATGGAGAATCGACGGCAGTTTTGGCAGGGGATGCGCTGCTGACACAGGCATTTTCTGTTCTTTCAAAGGCACCCTGTACCCCCGAACAGATTTGCCGTGCGGTTGCATGCCTGTCCCATGCCGCCGGAGCCGAGGGAATGGTCGGGGGACAAGTCTTAGACCTCATAGGAGAAGGAAAACAACTGACCTATGAGCAGGTGATACAAATTGAAGCCCTCAAAACCGGACGTATGATCGAAGCAGCGGCTCGCTTAGGCGCCATTGCTGCCGATGCCACGCAGAAGGAAGAAGAAGCTGTGGCGGCTTATGCCGGTAAGCTGGGGCTTGCGTTTCAAATACGAGACGATATTTTAGATATTTTAGGAGATGAGGCAGAGCTGGGAAAGCCTGTGGGGTCAGATAGGGGAAATGAAAAGTCTACCTTTGCGGCACTCATCGGCATTCCTGCCTGCGAATCCCTCATTTCAGCACTCACAGAGGAGGCAGTCGCTTGCTTAGATGGCTTCTCCGACCGTGCCTTTCTGTGTGAATTTGCTCACTTTTTGGCAAGCCGCAGGAAGTGATTTGCAGGGATCTCATCCTAAGGAGGCGTTTTTTTGAACGAACGGGAGGAATTTTCTTCCTTACATGAAATCAGCGATCAGGAAGCCGAGGCACTCTGTGAAACACTTCGGCAGCGTGTGATTCAGATTGTATCCCAGACAGGCGGGCATTTGGCTTCGAACTTAGGTGCAGTGGAGCTGACCGTAGCGCTGCATCGTGTCTATGATACAGAACGGGATCGACTGGTTTTCGATGTGGGGCATCAATGCTATATCCATAAAATTCTGACCGGGCGAAACGGACGGATGGAAACCCTGCGTACCTTTGGCGGCATTGCCGGCTTCCCCAAACCGGAAGAGTCTCCACACGATGCCTGCATCGCCGGTCACGCCTCCACGGCAGTTTCTACGGCATTGGGCATGGCGGTGGCTCGCACTCGCTTGGGCGAGAATTACCGTGTTGTAGCATTGCTCGGGGATGGCTCCCTGACCGGTGGTCTTTCCTACGAAGGTCTGTCTATGGCAGGGCAGAGCGGGGAGCCTATGGTCATTATCCTGAATGACAACGGGATGTCGATTGATGCCAGTATGGGTGGCGTAGCACATCATTTGGCACGGCAGAGATTGAAGCCACAATATCTCCACGCCAAGGTAATTTATCGAAAATTCATGAAAGCAACTGCCCTGGGACGGGTGCTCTATCGCTGGATTCATAAGCTCAAGGAAGGCGTGAAGGCAAGCCTACTGCCGTGCAGTATGTTTGAAAGCATGGGATTCCAGTATATGGGGCCTGTCGATGGACATGATGTAAAGGGGCTGACACAGCTGCTGCGTGCAGCTTCTACCACACCTGCGCCTGTTTTGCTCCATGTTAAAACCATAAAAGGAAAGGGCTATGCACCGGCGGAACAAAACCCGGATGCGTTCCACGGCACGCCACCCTTTCGCATTGCGGATGGTGTACAGTTTTCCAGCTCCGCACAGGAAAGCTTCTCCACTCGCTTTGGACGAGAGCTTTGCACGCTCGCCCGTGCAGACAAGCGGATTTGTGCCATTACCGCTGCTATGATGGGTGGCACAGGACTGACAAAATTCGCAGAGGCTTTTCCAACCCGCTTTTTTGATGTAGGGATTGCGGAGGGACACGCCGTTTCTATGGCAGCAGGCATGGCTAAGCAAGGGCTTGTTCCAGTGTTTGCCGTCTATTCCACCTTCTTCCAACGCAGCTATGACATGATCCTCCATGACGTTGCCATTGACCGCCTGCACGTTGTCTTTTGTGTGGATCGTGCAGGGCTGGTAGGGGACGACGGCGAAACCCATCATGGTTTGTTTGATCCTGCATTTTTAAATACGGTGCCGGGTCTCACCGTTTTGAGTCCTGCCAGCTTGGAGGAGCTATCGACCATGCTGCGATATGCGATCTACGACTGCAAAGGCCCTGTGGCGGTGCGATACCCCCGCGGGGGCGAAGATGGTTATACTGCCGACTGCGGAAAGAGACCAGTCTCTATTTTGCGAGAAGGCAGCGATCTTACGCTGGTTACCTTTGGCTCGCTCACGGGGACGGTTCTTCGGGTGGCAGAACGATTAGAACAGGATGGCATAGCAGCCGAGGTGATCAAACTCAACCGAATCAGTCCATTGCCCACGGAGGAAGTGTTGATCTCTCTGCGGAAAACCGGTCGGCTGTTGGTGGCGGAGGAATGCATGGCGGCCGGTTCGCCCGGCGATGGTGTGTTGGCAGCGGCAGCAAAAATCCCGTTGAAGGGCAGCCGCATTTGCTCCTGTGGGGAAGGGTTTATCACGCATGGCACCATTCCTCAGCTCCGTAGCCTGTGTGGCTTGGATGCAGAGTCCATTTACAAAAAAGCCCGTGAGGTAATGCAAGATGGCAACTAAGAAACGACTGGATATTTTAATGACAGAACAAGGCTTGGCAGAAAGCCGCCAAAAGGCACAGGCCATTATCATGGCAGGACAGGTCTTCTGGAAGGGAAAACGAATGGACAAGGCTGGAATGTCCGTTCCTGAGGATGCTGTTTTAGACGTACATGGACACACCCTGCGTTACGTCAGCCGTGGTGGCTTGAAGTTGGAAAAGGCGATGCAGACCTTTGACTTGCCCTCTCTCGATGGAACCATTTGTATCGATGCAGGCGCTTCCACAGGTGGCTTTACCGACTGTATGCTGCAAAACGGGGCAGCGAGGGTGTATGCTGTGGATGTGGGGTATGGTCAGCTCGCTTGGAGTCTGCGAAGCGATCCGAGAGTCGTTTGTATGGAGCGAACCAATGTGCGCTACCTCACAAACGAACAGATTCCGGATGAGTTGGATTTTGGCAGCGTGGACGTCTCCTTCATTTCTCTGCGTCTCATTCTGCCTGCTATTCGTTCGCTGATGAAGGAGAGCGGCGAATTGGTCTGTCTCATTAAGCCTCAGTTTGAAGCGGGACGAGAGAAGGTCGGCAAAAAAGGTGTGGTGCGGGATCGCAGTGTGCATCGAGAGGTTTTGGAGCAGTTTTTGCAGCACGCAAAAGAATCTGATTTTTATGTGAAGGAGCTTACCTTTTCGCCTATTCGAGGTCCGGAGGGAAATATCGAATATCTGGGGCATTTGACCGTCCGAGAGCAACCACCCTATGCGGGGGACTTAACGGCTTTGGTTGAGGCATCCCATGAATGCTTGGAGGGAACAAAACCATGAAAATTATTCTTTGCCCCAATCCTTTTCGAGACAAAGGGCTAAAAATTGCAAAAAGTGCGGAGAACCTATTGCGTGGTCTTGATATAAAAACGGTCTATTGTCTTCCGTTCCCTGTGGAGCGAGAAAGCTTGGGCGATATTGGCAACATACAGCTCAAGGAAATGCGAAGCGAATTGACCGATGCTGACTTTCTGATCTGCTTTGGCGGAGATGGTACCATCCTTCATGCCGCAAAGGATGCCAGTAATTTTGGCGTGCCGATCATTGGCGTGAATATGGGTAGTGTGGGCTTTATGGCAGAGCTGGAGCAAAGTGAATTGTCACAATTAAAACGGCTCATCAGTGGGGAATATCGCTTGGAAAATCGGATGCTTCTGGACGTGAAGGTCATTCGGGAGGGGCGCACCCTGTTTCGCAGTGCCGCCCTCAATGACGCTGTCATTACCAAGGGCGCCGTAGCTCGTGTCATCGACCTACAGGTCTATGGCAATCGCATTCTCATTTCCAATATTTTTGGGGATGGTGTCATCATGGCAACCCCTACCGGCTCCACAGCCTATTCCCTTTCGGCAGGAGGCCCCATTGTGGAGCCGACAGCAGAAAATATCATCATGACCCCCATCAGTGCCCACACCCTACAGGCAAAGGCAATGGTGCTGGATAAAAACCGCCTGATTGATGTGAAGGTGCCCAAGCAGAGCAGAAAAACAGCCTATCTTTCCGTCGATGGCGGCAAGGCCTTTAAGCTATTTGCGGGAGATACGGTGGAGATTGCACGTTCCCGTCGAAGCCTGTGCTTGGTGAAGCTTTCCGAAAAGAGCTTTTATGAGATGATTAACCACAAGCTGGAAAGGAGAATTCGTTCATGAAAGTCAGGAGACAAGCGGAAATTCTCTCTATCATTCAGGAGCACGACATTGAAACGCAAGACCAACTCTTGGAAAAGCTGAGAGAACGAGGCATGACGTCCACGCAGGCAACCATTTCCCGGGATATTAAGGAGCTTCATCTGGTGAAGGAGCTGACGGGACACAGTACCTATAAATATGCAGTCAGCGAGCGAAAAACCTCCCTCAATGTAGCGGGTCGTCTACATACCATCTTTCGGGAGAGTGTGACCTCCTTCGACAGTGCACAGAATATCGTGGTGCTGAAAACCATGCCGGGGCTGGCCTCTGCGGCCTGCTCTGCAATGGATGGGATGCATCTGCCCAATATGATTGGAAGTCTGGCAGGGGATGATACGGCGATTCTGGTGATGCGTTCCACACAGTGCGCAGAGGCGCTTTGCTTGGATATTGTAAAGCTGCTGGAAAAGACGGTTTGATCATACCATGAGCGGAGGGAACTATGCTTTCTTTGCTTCACATTGAAAATATTGCACTCATCGACACGGCGGATATCTCCTTTGGTGCAGGCTTTAATGTCCTGACAGGAGAGACCGGTGCCGGCAAATCCATTATTATCGATGCCATCAGTGCGGTGATGGGGGAGCGTACCAGCCGAGACCTCATACGCACAGGGGCAAAATCCGCCTTGGTTCGGGCGATCTTTCAGAATTTACCCCCTTTGCCGTGGTTTGCGGAAAATGGAATCGCCCCAGATGAAAATGGGGAGCTGATGATTTCCCGTAAGCTGCAAGCGGACGGAAAAAATATTTGTCGTGTGGGCGGGGTGCCCTGTACGGTGGTTCAGCTCAAGGCGTTGGGCAGTCAGCTTGTGGACATCCACGGGCAGCACGATGGACAGCAGCTTCTCAATGAGACCTGCCACCAGGGCTATCTGGATAGCTTCGGTGGTCTGCAGGAGACCGTAGCAGCGTATGCCGCAGACTATCATGCCTTAGAGCAGCTGCGTCGGCAGCTTGCGGCGTTGCAGATGAACGAGACAGAGAAGGCACGCAGGATAGATGCCCTTACCTTCCAAATTGCAGAGCTGGAGCGTGCAGAGCTTCGCCCCGGCGAGGAGCAGGAGCTGGACGAGCGGAAAACCATCCTGCGCAGTGCCGACCGTCTTCGGTCGGCGTTGGAGACAACCTATGCCGCCCTGTTTGGAGATGAGGAGCGGGAGGGGGTTTCCGGGCTTCTGGCAGAAGCGGAGGGGGCGGTCAGTCGTGTTTCCGATGTGTCACCGATGCTGAATCAGCTATCGGAAAATCTATCCGAGGTGCGGTACACCGTGGAGGATATCGCCGAGCAGCTGCGAGACCTGCGTGCAGACTTTTCCTTTTCACCAGAGGAATTGGATCAGGTGGAGGGTCGCTTGGATTTGCTCTATCGCCTGAAAAAGAAATACGGCGCCACCACGGAAGAAATGCTCTCCTACTTAGCACGCAGCCGTGAGGAGCTCAGTCGCATTGAAATGGCGGAGGATAGCATCCTCAAGCTGGAGAAAAAGC
Organism: uncultured Ruminiclostridium sp.; assembly: GCA_964420085.1. Lineage (GTDB taxonomy): Bacteria > Bacillota > Clostridia > Oscillospirales > Oscillospiraceae > Evtepia. The sequence goes on along the minus strand of CAYQRI010000065.1, from coordinate 577 downwards.
GAGAAAAACGCTTAGCGGCGGCACGTAAGAAAGCGGCAGACCTGACGGAAAAAAGAAGGGCCGCCGCCGAACGATTAAAGGCACGCATCGAGGGAGAGCTTCGCCAGCTCGATATGCCGAAGGTGCGCTTCCAGACTGAAATTTTACCCAAGGGCGGTGCCTTAGGGCTTGACGAGAGCGGTGCAGATGACATTCGTTTTCTGATGTCAGCCAATGTGGGCGAGAATCTCAAGCCCATTGCACGGGTGGCGTCTGGCGGCGAATTGAGCCGTATCATGCTGGCGCTGAAGAATGTTTTGGCAGAAAACGACAGCATACAAACCTTGGTGTTTGATGAGGTAGATGCCGGCATCAGCGGCAGAGCGGCGGGTAAGGTTGCAGAAAAAATGAGCCGTCTTTCTGCTTCCTGTCAGGTGCTTTGTGTCACGCATTTGGCGCAGATTTGTGCGATGGCGGACAGCCATTTTTCCGTGAGAAAAGAGGAAAAGGACGGACGCACGTTTACCAACGTAGAGACCCTAGAGCGGGAGGGTCGGGTTTTGGAGCTGGCTCGTTTGACGGGCGGTGTCCACCTCTC
>CAYQRI010000064.1:0-9654 GCA_964420085.1 uncultured Ruminiclostridium sp. | reverse complement strand
GGAAAGTTTCTCCATTAGATCCTTGCTATCTTCCTCAATAGAAAGCATTTGATTTGTGAAATCTTGATTGCAAAAGCTGTGGTATAGGTCATCTAATCGTTTTGGCATATTCTCGCCCTCCTTTGATTCAACAACATACCACAGAAGGGAGAAAATAGCTATACAAAAACCAGAATAAAAGCAGTGCCGGCACTGCCGGTTTCATTTTTACACTTTTACATTACTTCTCAGGACAATCAGCTCATCGCCCGGATGGATGAGAGAAAACCTACTTTTGCCGTTGAGCAACTCCAGCTCTTTTATGGTGCAGCCCTGCTTGTAGGCAATCAACCAAAAGCTATCGCCCTGCTGTACCACATAGATACCGGTTTTTCTGTTCTTTGGCACATCGGCTGTCACACCGTACTGGTCAAAGGTGTAGGTTGTGCCGTCAATGTTTTTTTTACCCGTAACAGCCTTGCCGTTTTCGTAGTACATCCACTTGCCGCTGTCGTTGACTGTCCAGCCCTCGGCGCTGTCTGTGCTGATTGCCAGCTCCACGAAACGCTTGAGGACTGCACTGACCTCCGCTCTGGTGGCTGTCCCTTGAGGGTCAAACAGGTTTCCGTTTTTGCCTGCCAGGACACCGGCCATTTGCATAGATTTTACCGCATCCTTTGCCCATGTGCTGATTTTGACGCTGTCTACGAAGCTGTTTTCAGCGTGAACTTTTGGCAGATTAAAGCCGATTGCCTTGGCATAGTTTTGCATGATGACTGCCATCTGCTCACGGGTGATGGAGGCATCCGGTGCAAACTTGCCATTGCCAACTCCGCTTACAATCCCGTTTTTGCTTGCCCACTCCACATAAGGCATATAGTAGACATCGGCCGCTACATCGGTAAAGCTGCTCTTGGTGTAGCCCTTGGTTTCTACCTCGGCCAGTCTGCCGAGAGCCGTGACGAACATACCTCTGGTCATAGCGTTGTTTGGAGCAAATTTGCCATCACCTGTACCCGCCAAAATCCCACGGGCTACCACAAATTCGATGTTGTCCTTTGCCCAATGGTTTGTGATATCCGTAAAGTTTACAGTTATCACCTTGTAGCCAACCGCAAACTTGGAAAAGTGGTCGGTCACAAAGCTGAGTGTTTGGGTTACAGGGTCATACACCGAGTTTGGCATTTCTGTGAGCTTGCCAGTGCTGTCAATGTAATAAGCAATAACATTGGCGGCATTTTCGTTTGCACTCAAGGTGTAGGGGATAGAAACGGAAACCTTGCCATTGCCAAAATCGGTAATCTTTTTGCCGTTTTTGCCCGTGATAGAGAAATCATATACAGGTCTTTCGCCTACAATTTTCTGTGCTTCGGCAGAGAGGGTGCTGTTATCCACCTTTTTCGCTGATACCGAAATATCTGCTCCAACCTGCTTTTGAATTTCCTTTAAGGTATGCAAATCAAGACTGATATCGGCAATTTCGCTTGTGATGCGAAGCTCTCTTGCGCCTGCCTTTACCAGTGCGTCAACACTTTCCTTTGGCAGACTTGTGTTGATATTTTCCGCCTGGGTGTTTTTGGTATCTACTTTTATTTCCACTGTAATGCCATTGGCGGTTGTGCCATTTTTCTTGGCTTCTGTCTGCGCCTTTGCGATGGCGTTATCCACTGTTTTTTGAGATACCGTTGCACTTACCGTATCGCCGGAAACAGCAGGCTTCACTGTCACCGTTGCTTCGGTAGGGGGATTGGGATTTTCCGTGGTAGCCGGAGGAGTGGTTACTGTGGTGTTATCGCCGCCACCTGTGGAGCCACCTCCACCACTTGAGGAACCACCACTGCTGTATTGTGTTACCGTCAATGTGCCTTTTTTATAGATGATGTTGTGGTTTTTCATTATTGCATCTGCAAAGGTTGGTGCTGTGGTAAAGACAATATCAAATACACCGACCTTGACCGTGGTTAGCGGCACACCGTTTTCCTGTGCCTGCATTGCAATGGCATCGGGATTGGTTGGGACAAGATTTGGTGGTGATGAACCTTCTGTTATAACACTAAAGGTTGGCATAGATTGATTGGACTTGATGCTGTAGTCCCGTGGCTTTACAATTAAGTCGCTTTTCGCCACCGTCACCGTATAGCTTGCCGTTGCCTGTGCATGAGTAGTTGTTTCGGCTGCGGTTGCGGTAATAATCGCACTGCCTGCACTCTTGATGGTCACCTCGCCTGTGCTTGCGTTTACTGTTGCAACGGCAGTATTATCACTTGCATAAGTAATTTCGCCGTCTACTGTGGTTTCGGTCAACGGGTTAGTAAAGTAGATATCGCCATAGGTTTTGCTTACCGCTCCCACAGCATAGGAAATGTCCTGTAGCTGCTTGTCGGTGGAGCTCACCGTTACTGTAACATTGTAATCATTGTAGTGGCTTGCTCCTGTTGCCGGAACGATAATTGTGCCTATTTGCCCCGCTGTGCTTGCCAGTACTGTGTAGGTGAGGGTTGTGCCGCTGACACTCATACTCCTCATGGTGATATCACCTCCGCCATCGCCGGGAGTACCATAGTCTGCACCCTCGGGCAGTGCGGGAAGTGTGACTGTTGCACCTGTCTGCCCTGCGGCAAGCACTGTACCTGTGGCAGTTTTAATGCCTGTGTAATCGGCTTTATTCACCGTCACTGCTTGGGTTGCGGTCAAGCCACCGTAGCCAAAGGTAACGGCATTATCACCTGCCACAAAAGCATTACCGTTTTGGTAGGTCACAGTGATGTCGTTGTGGCTCAGAGTAGTAGTTGCACCGCTTGTGTGGGTTGCGGTCAGCACAAGCCCTGTTTTATCAAGGGTTTCGCCGTGCTTGTAGGTGGTTTTTGTGGGTGGTGCGGTGACGGTTAGGCTTGTGATGGTATCCTCCACCACGGTGACGGACACCGTCCCTGTTTCGTTGTTGTAATTTTCCGTATCGGTTGGGGTAAAGGTCCAGTTATAGTCCTTGGTTCCCACCGTGAGAACCTGCCCATTGTCAAATATCAAACTCCCTGCAAATGCGTCGGTGTGGTTCAAAATCACGACCGATGTGGTATAGATGGGGGTATTTACCACGCTTACCCCTGTGATGACAGGGGTTGCCTTATTGACAGTAAAGGTTGCTGTTTTTTCGCCCCTTTGGGTATCGTCCTCGTAGACAGCGGTAACATTATAAACTCCTGCGCCCACAGGCCTGCCGTTTGAATCTAAATCCCCTGTAGAGCCTATGGGAACGTCATAGGTAAAGGTAAATCTACCTGTTCCGCTTTCTGTGCCGTTAAAGCTGGCACTTTCTTGGGATAATAGTGCACGGCCTGTGTAGGTAGCAGTACCATTTGCAAAGCTGATACTACTCGACACATCGACCTTATCCACAATATTAACCGTTAGGGTGGCGAGGGGTTGACTGGTACCTTGCTTTTGGGCAATCAAGCCAAAGCTACCTGTGGAGGCACCTGCTGTCACAGTGATAGGAATTCCACTTGCATCTGCTTGTGCCGCCGTTACACCGTTTGGCATGGTTCCACCTTGCCCCCATGTGACAGCAGTATCCATTGGCATATCAATTTGGTCAAGATTTTTAAATTGATAGCGTATGGTGCTTGCATTTTCAGTGGGGATTTTGATGGAATCGCTTCTTGCACTCAGCCTTACCCCATCTCGGAAAAAGGCACCATTGGTGGCGGTGGGGATATAGTTTACTGCATAAGGGTAGTCGCTTACTTCTTCCCCGAAAGGCAGTGCCTTTAGCTCCGAGCCGTCACGATTTTCGCTGACATACAGCACGGTGTTGCTATTTTGTGATTTATCAGAAAGCCCTGCGGAAACAGTCGTACCTGTACCTGCAATGCCGATTATGACACCGCCGCTAATCTTGGGAGGGTTTGAAGGGGGCAAATAAACACCAAAGCTTTGGCCTTTTGTGCCTGTGGCAGTTCCGCCCTCGCCACGGAGAGTACCACCGTTTACAGTGATACCTCTATCTGCATAGATACCGTAGCTTCCTCCCTCATCACGGGATATATCTCCCCCTATGCCGGTGACAGTTGCGTTGTCATTGAGGACAAAGTCATCGGCTTGGATGCCTACGCTAAAAAGGTCGGTGACGCTGCCAGTTGCTTCGCCGGTAACACTGCCGTTATCACTGACCGTAAGGGTACCTCTGGCATTGATTCCGTTGACATCAGCGGTTGCGTTTACAATGCTGTCGCCACTGACGGTCAGGTCAGCACATTCAAGGCCGTCTTCCACACCGTTTGCAGTAAGACTGCCCCCTGTGACTATGATATCATTTGCGTCTATTGCGGCACTGGGCTCATCTGCAATGCCACCTACGGCAACAATGGCGCCACTCTCAATGGTAAGGAGTCCGAGGGCAGAGATACCTATACTTCTCCAACCTGCGTCCCCGGCAGTACCTCCAACGGCATAGAGCTTTCCGTTCCCTTTGATGGTCAAGGGAGCATCGTCATCCATGTAGATGCCTACGCTATCGGCATCGGTAGCATCGAATCCATCCAGACGATTGTTTCCCTCTAAGACAAGCACCAGTGGGAAGTTGGCAAAAAGAGCCGACTGAATCACAATACCGCCACTGTCGGTTGTTCTGCCGATAGCTCCGTTGCTATAATCGGTTAGTGTCAGCGTTCCCGTGTTTGTGGTGTCATTGTAAATATAAGAATAGCCGTTGCCACTGACCTCTATGGTGGCGGTGGCATTAAGCGTGGTATCACCAAGCTTTAGGATAAAGTCGGTGGTGTTAATGGGCTGTAGGGCAATATCCTTACCTGTCACATCAGCGCCATTCACTTGAAAAAATACATTGCCTTTTGTGTAGCCCGATTTACTTGCCACTGTCTCATAGGTTGCCTCATTTCCCACATTTAAAATGGTGTAGCTACCACTGTTATCGGTAGTGACAGGGTTGCCCACAGAATTGCCGTAGTAGTTTAACAGCTGAACCGAAGCGCCTGCAAGACCCAAATTGGTAGAGCCGTCTGTTACCGTACCGCTTACGGTGTAGGTGGCAGGTGCAAGAGCCATTGCAAGATTCTTGTCTGTGATATTGGCACTTGACACCTCAAAGGAGGGCATTGTACCTGTGGTGTAACCACTTTTGCTGAACTCTATGGTGTAGTCGCCCGGCAACACTCCTGTAATTGTGTAGTTACCACTGCTGTCGGTGGTGGCAGGACTGCCTACATTGCCACTGCTGTTTTTTAGCTGAACTGAGGCACCCTCGATTGCCGCATTGGTATCGCCATCGGTTACACTGCCGCTGATGGTGTAGGTATTGGACGGTGTGTTTCCTGTCATATCCAATGTGTATGCTGCTGCTGTATTGTCATACCTGTGGTTTTCTCCAAGAGTCTCAGGATATAGTATATTGCTACCATTGAGCTCAATGGCCTTATTACCATTGCGTGACTTGACTACTAGCTTGCCTGTAAAGTCTATAAGGTTAATGTTATTGTCAGCGCTACGCAGATTTACTGCGTTGTACGCAGGTTGCCTTGCTTCAAAGGTGACAGTTCCCGAGGTGGTAAGCACGATATCACCGGAAATAATCGCTCCGTGCCTACCCAAATCTTGCGTGTTTGCTATTATGGTTGGGCTGCAATCTCCGGTGACATGAAGGCTTCCTGTTGTGTTGAATGCGCCAATGTCAATGCCATTGCCGCTGCCACCTTCAATCACGGGACTGCCTCCCGCAAGGGTCAGCTTGCCTGTAGCAACAATTCCGTCGCCTTGTCCGATCGTGTGCTTATTAGCACCCTGTATCTTAAGCGGGCCGCCTGCAGTGATGGTGAGGTCTGCGGTGCTCGAAAGGCCGTGACCGTCGGTGGCGCCTTCGGCGAGGTTTCCGAGGCAGATGATGGTTACCTCACCGCTTGTTGTCAGTGTGCCGCCGCCAAGAAATGCAGTAGCTATGGAATTTTTGGTTTCGACATGAACGCTATTTAATATGAGGTCTGTGGGCGTATAGTCTGTGTTCCTAGTTCCGCAGATAATACCCCCAACTATTTTGCTGCCGTAACCGTTTATGGTCAGCTCCGTAACCGCTGTGGGTATGGTCAGCGTACCCTCCAGAGTTTGAGCTGTGGGCAGATTAATGACGTGACTGCCTCCGCTCCAAGTGCTGATTGAGTGCTCGCCTTCAGCGGCTGTAAGGGCGAGCCAATCCGTCTGGTTTGTAACCGTATAGGTATTGCCGGGCAGTTCGGGTGTTTCGGGCGCTGCGGTTACCTCACACGTTTCACTCCGTATGCCCTTGCGGTTATATCCTTCCTTGTTTTTGTAGACAATTACATAGTATCGACCTGCATCTGTATCTGCGAAGTTGTCAAACTCTAGGGTGTCCGAATCTGCCGCCTCGTTCATCCGCACGTCGTCCTTGTACCATTCGTAAGAGAGTGTTTCGTCCGCATTCACGGGCTGCATTTCTACCGACAGCGTGAGTGTAGACCCAAGCACTACGGATTTTGTGTCGGGTAAATCGCCACCGGAGGCAAACCTAGGGGACTCGACAGTGGGAAGCTCAGATCTCGCCACCGTAACTGTGGCGGTGTGCCCCTCGTGGATAGGCAGCCCATTTGGCCACGCCTTAATGGTGACCACCAAATCATCTGTTGTTGATGTGTTTCTTGAGATCAGAAGCTGCGCACTCTGCTGAGTGGAGCTGCCGGTGGATAAGTCGCTGTTCCCAACCGATGTATTGCCCTCAAATTTGCAAAAGAGGGCGGAAGGTAGGTTTGTGCCTGTCATTGTGACGGTCACCCAGCCGCCGGTAGAGGGAAGCGTGGTTGGCTCCACAGTCAAGGCACTGATCGTTGGTGGTTCAGCTTTCGCTCCGCTTACGCCTAAAGGCACACCTGAATCTTGATTGCCCTCTGCCCCAAACGCCACGGTGGGCAGCAGGCTCACCATCATGCACACAGAAAGCAGCATGCTTAAAAATCTTGCTCGTGTTTTTTTCATTTTGTTTCATCTCCCTTCAAATTTTGTATTTCCTCATTCTCCTTGCCCTTCGCCAGCATGGTCAAAATTTCCGCCACAGTGAACGATGGCCCATCCACCCAATAAATCCTTTTTCCGTCTGTCTGTGGGCGGTCAAACAGACGCTGTTCAATGAGCCTTTGAAAGGCGGGTTCTCCTGTCCTGTCACCCAGCTCTAAAAAAATGCTGTGGCCGTTGGAAAGCAAAATGTCGAAACAATCCCCATCCAGCGAATCCACCTTGGCAATGGCAGGCAGTTCTGCCTCTGTCGGTTTCCATGTCATATTCTATCGCCTCCTAACGAATGATTTTGTAATTCCCTTTACAAAATCATTATATAGGAGCAGAAATGCAAAAGTGGCGAGAGTGTCAAAAATGACACTCTCGCCACTAAAAAGTTTTTATCACGAGCGAATTCTTATTCTTTTTCAAAACAGTAGCCCTCGCCTCGTGACCACTCAATCTGCCATCCGCTGCCCTCAATTTTACTCCGCAGACGCTTAATGGTGCCTTTGAGGGCGTTGGCATCCCCGCTCATGGGCTGGTTCCACACCTTTTCGTACAGGTACTCTCCGTCAATAAACCGATGAGGGTTCTGAATGAAAATCAGCAGCAGGGCAAACTCCTTTTTTGCCAGCAGAAGGTCTGTCCCATCCATGAATGCAGCTCCAGCCGCTACATCCATGGTCAGCCGACCATTGGTAATGCGATCCGGCACGCGCTGGGCACGGCGCAGCAACGCCTCCACACGTGCCAGTAAAATTTCAAAATCGTAGGGCTTGGTGAGGTAATCGTCGCCGCCGCTGCGCAGTCCGTGGAGAATATCCTCCTGGGTGGTCAGACCCGTCAGTAGCAGAATAGGGATACCTGCATCGGTGCTTCCCCGAAGCTTACGCATCCAGTCCAGTCCGCTGCCGTCAGGCAGCATAATGTCAAGCACAATGCAATCCGGGCGATTTTCTCTAAGCCTTGTATATGCTTCAGACAAGGTCACGGCGGTATCAATGGCATAGCCCTCCCATTCCAACATCCGCTTGTTGCCCTGCATAATTTTCTCGTTGTCCTCCACAAGCAGTATCCGCTTGTCTATATTTTTCTTTTCTATCATGCATCCTCACCTCCGAATTGACCTTGATAGAAGGGCAGCGTAAAGGTAACCGTTGTGCCACAATCTTTCTCACTTTTAATTTGTATTCTGCCGCCGTGGGATTCCACCACCATCTTGCAGAGAAACAGTCCAAAACCGGTGCCGCCCTCGCTGACACCTCGTTCAAACACATGGGGCAGGAGCCGGGACGAAATGCCGGAGCCGTTGTCGCTGACTGTGACGGCAATCTCGCCGCCGCTGTGGACGGCTTGCAGTTTGATGATGCCGTTTGCGGTATGAGCAGTGGCGTTTTGCAGCAGATTAATGACCACCTGCGACAGTAAATCGGCATTGCCGTAAACCGTCAGGCCGCCGGGGATTTCCGCAGTAAGCGTATTGCCCTGCTTGGCAAGCAGCAACCGCATCATTTCTGACGTGTTTTGCAGCAGTGCGGAGAAATCCGCTTTGTCTTTTTCCGTACTGTCGGCAATGGCGTTGAGAGAGAGCATCCCCTCCACCATGCGAGAAAGGCGCATGATTTCTGCCTGAGCGTCCTGCAAAAGCTCCTGCGCTTCCCCATCCTCGGTCACGCCGTCCATCCGCTTGAGTAAGCCCATCACAGTTTGCACATTGACAGAAATGACGGTTAGGGGAGTACGCATCTCGTGGGAGGCGTTGGCGAGAAACTGGGTCTTGGACTGATTGACCTGAGCCAGCACAGCGTTTTGCTCGTCCACCTTCCGCTGCTGCATTCGGTATAGCTTCACCTGAACATACATGGTTGCGCCAAGAGAGATGCCCACCACCAGTAAATCCATCAAGTTGCTGATGAGAAAGCCCTTTTCTTCCGGAAACATGGTGACGCTACCGGGATTTGCGTAGGCAAACAGGTACATTCCCGCGTAAAGTAAAAGCTCCAGTGCGGTCACGGCTATGGCGGTTTTTCCCTCCAACAGAAACATGGTGAACACCGGCGCAAAAATCAGGAAGGTGGGGATGCCGCCGTGATAGCCGCCCATGTTGAAAAATAAATAGGGAAACAGCACAAAAAAGGACACCAGAATAAAAATTAGGCGACAAGGCATGGCTCGCCCCGGCTTTCTTGCCTGAGTCAGCAGGACGATGCAAAAAAGAGCCGCCGCCACATCCACCAGTACGCCCACAAATCCAATACCGGCAAGGGCATTGACGCAGGCGATCACCGTGCAAAAACAGGCGCTGATCAGCACCATGACATTAAAAATGCGAACGCGCAAATCGAGATTGTGGTCAAAATGGTTGTGAAAGAATTTATTGAATTGTTGTTTCATGGCTCGCCTCCTTGTCGAATATGATTGAGTTTGGATATATTATAATTATATAGAAAATTGCCGCACACGTCTACTTTTTCATTATTTGTGAAAACAGTTTTTGAAACAATGTAAATGGTGTATCAAAAGCAACCGCACATATTTTGTCCTGTGCGGTTGCTTTTCCGTATTCAGTTTGCGTTTCCTATTTTGTCCCTATGGGACTGTGCCTTTTCCGGCTGTCTTTTTTCATGCAGTTTTTTGCCCTGTCTTATTCCCAAT
>CAYQRI010000063.1:0-9660 GCA_964420085.1 uncultured Ruminiclostridium sp. | reverse complement strand
CATATTGTGACAAGGGCTGGTTCCTCCTTGGGTGAAGATAAAGCTCTGCTGTTTATGAAGCAGGCGATCAAAATCGTTAATGTATCATTTTACCATAGGGCATGCTGTTTCACAAGAGCCTTGCCGATTTTTGATGCGGCTTATGCTTGCGCCATTCTGCGATACACTCGATAGGAATAGGAAAGCTCCCCTTCCGAAAAAAGTGCCGACTCTTCTTCCAGCACCCAATTCGGGTCGCTGTCTAGGCTTGGGAAAAATCGGTCGGCATCAAAGGTATGGTGTACTGCCGTGACAAGGGCAGTATCACAAAATGGCAGGGCTTGTCTGTAGACGCTCTCACCGCCAATGACAAAGGTATCGGGCGGTGCCACACGCAGGGCATCCGCCAGATCGGAACATGTCTCCGCTCCCTCGCAGGTATAGGTCGGATCGGTGGAGAGAATCAAATTGCGGCGGTTTTTGAGCGGTCTGCCGCCGGGGAAGGTTTGCAGCGTTTTTCGTCCCAGCAAAACACAGTGTCCTGTGGTGAGGGCTTGGAATCGTTTGAGATCTGCACGAATATAGCAGAGCTGGTCGCCGTCCCTGCCGATCCCCCAATGCTCGTCTACGGAAACGATAAGGGTCATGGTTTCTCCTCCCTCTTTAAATAGCAACCGGAATTTTCACATCCAGAGGATGGCTTTGGTAGTCCTCCAAGCGGATGCTGTCCGTCGTAAAGTCATAGAAATTCGTCACGCTCTGATCCAGAATCAGCTTGGGTGCTTCGAAGGGCTTCCGCTCGATGATTTCCTGCACAATGGGAACGTGGCGGTCGTAAATATGCGCATCCGCAATCACATGAACCAGCTCCCCCGCCCGCAAGCCGGAGACCTGCGCCATGAAATGCACCAACACCGCATACTGCATCACATTCCAGCCGTTGGCGGTGAGCATATCCTGCGAGCGTTGGTTCAAAATGGCATTGAGTCTGTTCCCTGTGACATTTAAGGTCATGGAGTAGGCACAGGGATACAGTGCCATTTCGTGCAAGTCCGCATGGTTATAGAGGTTGGTCAGAATACGGCGGCTGGCAGGGTTATGCTTGAGGTCAAACAGCACCCTGTCCACTTGGTCGAACTCCCCTTCTGCATAGCGGTGCTTAATTCCCAGCTGATAGCCGTACGCCTTGCCGATAGAGCCGCTTTCGTCCGCCCACTCGTCCCAAATGGTCGAGTTGAGGTCGTTTGTGTTGTTCGACTTCTTCTGCCAAATCCACAAAAGCTCATCCACCGCACTCTTTAAAAACATCTTGCGGATGGTCTGGATGGGAAACTCCTCTTGCAGATTGTAGCGATTGACCAAGCCAAAGCACTTGACCGTATGGGCGGGCGTGCCGTCGTCCCAGCGTGGTCGGACGGCTTGGTCGGTATCCCATGTCCCGTGCGTTAAAATCTCACGGCAGTTTTGGATAAAAATTTCGTCAGCCTTGCTCATGTGTGTTCCTCCTCTATCCTGCCAAACAGATGGTTCTGCTCGGCAGTGATGACCTGCACCTGCCTGACCGCATTGTGCAGGTCGGTTCCGTTGCTGTGTACCTCGATATATTGCGGTGTGTAGCCCCGCCAAACGCCGTCCCGTTCCTCCTCAAAGAGAACGGGGACGGTCTTTCCGACAAAGCCGGTCAGATAGCTTTGCTGCATCGCCTGCGAAACGGCGGTCGCTCGGCTTGCACGCTCTGTCTTGATTGCATTCGAGAGCTGATTCGGCATGGTTGCCGCCGGGGTGCCCGTACGGCGGGAATAGGGGAAAATATGCATCCCTGAAAATTGACACTGCTGCAAAAATGCCAGCGTTTGGGCAAACTCTGCTTCGGTCTCTCCGGGAAAGCCGACAATGAGGTCGGTGGTGATGCCGGGGGCATCGAAATGCTGCCGCAGCAGGGCGACCGATTCCGCATACCGTTCGGTCGTATAGCGCCGCTTCATACGCTTCAGGGTCTCGTCACAGCCGCTTTGCAGGGAGAGGTGAAAGTGGGGGCAGAGATTGGGAAGCTGCTTGAGCCGTACACAAAAGTCCTCCGTCACGGTGCGCGGCTCCAAGGAGCCAAGGCGAATCCGCAGCTTGGGTGCGGCCAGGCAGACCGTTTCGATGAGGTCGGCGGTGGAGGGCTTGCCCTCCAAATCTCTGCCGTAGGACGAAAGCTCGATGCCCGTCAGCACCAATTCCCGATACCCCTCCGCTTGCAGCCTACGGGCGTCCTCTGCCGCCTGCACTAACGGCAGAGAGCGCACCGGTCCTCGGGCATAGGGGATGATGCAATAGGCACAAAAATTCGTGCAGCCGTCCTCTGCCTTGAGCATGGCACGGGTGCGCCCCTCCAGCCCGCCGGCAGGCAGGTGCTCAAACTGCCGCCGCTCTAGGGCGGCATCCACCAAAACAGCCTTGGTGCGGCTCTGGGCGATGCTCTCCAAGCGGTCTAAAAATGCCGTGCGGTTTCCGCTGCCGCCGATGAGGTCGGCATCCAGCTTGGCCGCCTCCTCCGGAGAAACCTGCGGATAGCAGCCGCACACGGCAACCACGGCGTTTGGCGCACGCTTGCGTGCCTGCCGCACCGCTTGGCGGGATTTTTTATCGCTCACCGCCGTCACGGTGCAGCTATTGATGATGTAGAGGTCGGCGGACTCCTCAAAGGCGGTGAGAGTATGCCCCCGAGCACGCAAAATCTCCTCCATCGCCTGTGTCTCATATTGGTTGACCTTGCAGCCAAGGGTGTGGATGGCGACACGCATAGAATACTCCTATCAAAATATCTTTTCTTTTGTCGGTTGTTCTGCTATAATGGTTGCTAATCCTTTCTTGGGAAGCCCTGCAAACGGGTTCTCCCCTGTTAGGAAACCCAAAGAACCGCAACCTATCCTTTTATTTTACCACAATCCCCTTCCCCCTTCTATTCTTTGTTTTCACAAGAATGCACAGGGGAAACCATCAATATCGGAGAATTTTTATGTCCCATTCCTTTTTTGCGTACATCTCTCGTATGCGGTATATCAATCGGTGGGGACTCATGCGGAGTACCGTTTCGGAAAACATTCAGGAGCATTCCCATATGGTCGCTGTTTTGGCACACGCCTTGGCGGTCATTCGCAACGAACAATATGGGGGAACCATAGACCCCGGCCGGGTCGCTTTGGCGGCACTGTACCACGATGCCGCCGAAATCTTCACAGGCGATTTGCCCACCCCAGTGAAATACGCCACCCCCTCCATTCTCAACGCTTATCGGGAAGTAGAGGACACCGCCGCACAGCGCTTATTGGCGATGCTGCCCACCACCATGCAGCCCGCTTTCGAGACCGTACTGGGGGAAACCGACCCCGAAATCCTCCATCTGGTGAAGGCGGCGGACAAGCTCTCCGCCCATATCAAATGTCTGGAGGAGCTCAAGAGCGGGAACGTGGAGTTTCGAGCCGCCGCACAGCAGACCCTTGCCGCACTTGAGACCTGCCACCTCCCCGAATTGGAGTATTTTAGGAAGGAATTTCTTCCTGCTTTTTCGCTTACGTTGGATGAATTGTGAAAATAGAGCAATCCTACCATAACCCCACTTTGACTACAAAGAATATTTTAGCGAGGTATAAAAACTATGCGTGCAGTTATCACCGTAGCCGGCAAGGACAGAGTCGGCATCATTGCCACCGTCACCGCCAAGCTGGCAGAATGCAACGTCAACGTCTTGGATATCACCCAGACCATTCTCCCCCCCGACTTCTTCACCATGGTCATGCTGGTGGATGCCGGTGCCGCTACCATCCCCTTCGGCGACTTGGCCGATCAAATGTCCGCCTTGGGTCAGGAACTCGGTATGTCCATCCGTGCCCAGAGAGAGGACACCTTCGAGGCCATGCATAAAATCTAAGCGTTCCGCCCAAAGCAAGACCCTCTCCCCGTGCCGCTGGGGAGATTGCGTGTTTTTTTACTCATTACTTGCGGCAGAATGGAGCTTTTCATGATCAATTCCGCAGAAATTTTACAGACGATCAATATGTTTGACCATCAGCATTTGGATATACGAACCATCACGATGGGCATTTCCCTTTTGGATTGTGCCGATTCCAGCCAAGCTGCCTCCTGTCAAAAGATCTATGACAAAATTTGCCGCAAAGCGCAAAATCTTGTCAAGACAGGCGAGGACATCGAAAAGGAATTCGGGATTCCCATCGTCAATAAGCGTGTTTCCGTCACGCCCATCTCCTTGGTCGCTGCCGCCAGCGACTGCGCCGACTATGTCCCCTTTGCCGCTGCGCTGGACAAGGCCGCCAAGACCTGCGGCATCAACTTCATCGGCGGCTTCTCTGCCCTCGTGCAGAAGGGCTTCACCCTCTCCGACCGTAAGCTCATCACCTCCATTCCCGAGGCATTGGCTACCACCGATCTGGTCTGCTCCTCTGTGAATGTCGGCTCCACCAAGGCGGGCATTAACATGGATGCCGTCGCAGAAATGGGACGGGTCATCAAACGCACCGCCGCACTCACTGCCGAAACCGGCGGCTTTGGCTGCGCCAAGCTCGTGGTCTTTGCCAACGCCGTAGAGGATAACCCCTTCATGGCAGGTGCCTTCCACGGTGTGGGTGAGCCGGAATCTGTCATCAATGTCGGCATCTCCGGTCCCGGCGTCGTCCACCACGCCATCCAGCAGGTGAAGGGTCAGCCCTTCGACGTCGTCGCAGAAACCATCAAGCGCACAGCGTTCCGCATCACCCGTATCGGTCAGCTGGTCGCACGAGAGGCCTCCTCTCGTCTGGATATGCCCTTTGGTATTGTTGACCTCTCCCTTGCCCCCACCCCCGCTGTCGGCGATTCCGTCGCCCGTATTCTGGAGGAGATGGGCATTGAGGTCTGTGGTACCCATGGCACCACCGCCGCTCTTGCTATGCTGAACGATGCCGTCAAGAAAGGCGGCGTGATGGCTTCTAACCATGTGGGCGGTCTTTCCGGCGCCTTTATCCCCGTCAGTGAGGACGAGGGCATGATTGCCGCCGCCCGTCAGGGTGCCCTTCAGCTCGACAAGCTCGAGGCGATGACCTGCGTCTGCTCCGTCGGTCTGGATATGATCGCCGTCCCCGGCGACACCACCGCCGAAACCATCTCTGCCATCATTGCCGACGAAGCAGCCATCGGCATGGTAAACGCCAAGACCACCGCCGTTCGTCTGATTCCCGCCCCCGGCAAAAAAGTCGGCGACACCGTGGAATTCGGCGGTCTGCTCGGCTCTGCTCCCGTGATCCCCGTCCACCCCTTCTCCAGTGCAGCCTTCATCGCCCGGGGCGGACGGATCCCGGCACCCATGCAGAGCCTGAAAAACTAAGAGCCATGGAGGCTCACAAGAAAGGATGGATTCTCCATGCTGGAATTTGACTATTCGCAAGCACAGTCCTTCCTTCCGGCAAACTGGATGTCTTCTCGCTTGGATGGGCTGACGGAGGCACGCAATCGCTTGGAACGGGGTGACGGACTGGGCGGAGAATACACCGGCTGGGTACATCTGCCGGCACAGCATGACAAGCATGAGCTGAATCGTCTGCTCCAAACCGCAAGGCTGATTCGAGAGCAGTCCGAGGTGCTGATTGTCGTGGGCATTGGCGGCTCCTATTTGGGTGCCCGTGCCATGCTGGAGCTTCTCACCTCCCCCAATTATAACCTCTTTTGTAAAAATACCCCCCAAATTTTCTTTACGGGCAACACACTCTCCGCCGATGCCCTCACCGAGCTTGTGGACTATGTCCGCACAAAGGATTTTTCCATCAACGTCATTTCCAAATCGGGCAACACCACAGAGCCGTCAGTCGCCTTCCTGCTCTTTCGGCAGCTTTTGGAGGAAAAATACGGAAGGTCCGGCGCAAGAGACCGTATTTTCGCCACCACAGACCGCAAAAGCGGCAGTCTGCGCACCTTGGCAGATCAGGAGGGCTATGCCACCTTCTCCGTACCGAACTCCATCGGTGGACGCTATTCCGTGCTGACCGCAGCGGGGCTTCTCCCCTTGGCCGTAGCCGGTTTGTCCGTAGAGGAGATGCTCTCCGGCGCACAGGATATCATGGCGCAGCTGCAAATCCCCGGACAGGAGAACATCGCTTGGCAATATGCCGCCGCTCGAAACGCCCTCTATGAAGGCGGGAAAAACATCGAGCTTCTGGCCGCCTATGAGCCCTCCTTCCGCTTCTTCGGCGAATGGTGGAAGCAGCTCTTTGGCGAGAGCGAGGGCAAGGACGGCAAGGGTGTGTTTCCTGCCAGTGTCGAATTTACGGCGGATTTGCACTCGATGGGACAATATATCCAAGAGGGCGAACGGGATCTTTTCGAAACCGTGGTGCGCTTTGTGCAGCCGCACGCCTCCTGCCTTCTCAATCCCCAGCCCGGTGACCACTCCGGCTTGGACTTTTTAAGAGGGCGAGATCTGCAATTCGTAAACGAGCAGGCACGCAAGGCCACCGCCCTTGCCCATGTTTCGGGCGGGGTTCCCAACCTGCTCCTCTCTGTGCCGGAACGTGCCCCGTATTGGGTCGGCCAGCTCATTTACTTTTTTGAATATTCCTGCGGTCTTTCTGCCTATCTTTTGGGGCTGAACCCCTTCAACCAGCCGGGGGTAGAGGCCTATAAAACCAATATGTTTTCGCTCCTGGGGAAGCCCGGCTATGAAAAACTTTGACCGATCCTAAGCTTTTGAAATTTTATCGCACGATCTGTCGTGCGGTCTACTTCTTGCGGTCTTTTTTGCGGGTACATGTCACCAAAAAACAGAGCGTTTTTGATATTTTTTTATAAAAATTTGTCAATACCATTGCATTTTGCCCTGCAAAATGGTAACATGAGGTCAGAAGAAGATGACGTTTTTAACGTTTCTGAATTAAGAAGGAGTGATTGTAATGGTTCGAGTAATTATGGGTGCTAAGGGCACTGGCAAGACCAAGCAGATCATTGATATGATCAATTATGCCGCCGAAAACGAAAATGGCAGCGTAGTTTGCATCGAAATCGGCAAGAAGCTGGTTTATGATGTCAGCCCCTCCGTTCGTCTGGTCGAATCCAGCGAATTTGCCGCCGACGACTTTACATTCTTCAAGGGCTTCATCAGTGGTATGTATGCCTCTAACTATGATTTGAGCTACGTCTTTATCGATAGCCTGTGCAAGATTATCCCCTCCGAGCCTGACTCCTCCGAGGTGGAAGAATTCCTGGCTTGGCTGGATCGCTTCTCCGAGAAAAATAACGTGAAGTTTGCCGTCACCATCAGTGCTGATATTTCTTTGGCTACCGATGCGGTTAAGGCCTACTTCTAAGGAGGCATGACTCATGGCATTGCGTGATAAACTGAATAGCTTGGCTGCAACCGCAACCAACAAGGCCAATAGTGCCATAGAAAATGGAAGGCTGGCGCTCCGCATCAGCAACGAAGAACGAAAAATCTCTGAGCTAACCCAGAATATGGGCGAGCTTTTGCTGGATGCGCTGGATGCCGGTGAAACCTTCAATGATGAAATTATGGCACTCTATTCCTCCATCGCCTCTGCCAGAGACTCAATTGCCTGCGCCAAGGCTGAGATGGATGCCAACCGTCAGTCAGAGGAAGTCATCGACACTACTGTCATCGTTTCCTCCGCCTGCGAGGTCTGTGGCACCGAGCTCATTGAGAATGCAAACTTCTGTCCCAAATGCGGCACAAAGGCGGAGGAGGACTCGGTTCCCTCCTGCCCCTCCTGCGGTGCTGCCATCCCCGAGGATGCCAACTTTTGCACCCAATGCGGGGCAAGGCTAACTCCCACAGAGGAATCCAACACAGAAAAGCCCTCCGGGGAATAACCGGAACCCGATACATGATAAACCCCCCGACACAAACGATGGTGTGTCGGGGGGTTCCCTTATGTGCGTTGTCTCAACTCAGCGGTAGGATGCCTGATAGATGCTCACAAGATCCGCATCAGAAAGGGTCAGGCGATCCATCTTGAATAGAATTCCCATGGTGCTGCGGGCGTTCTCCACAAACTTGGGGAACTCATCGGGGGTGATGCCGTAATCGGACATTTTCAGATCCGCCACACCGCAACGCTCCTGCAGCTCGACCAGTGCGGTCACGAAGTCCTTAGGCTCTGTCGCATCGGTCTTGCCCATGGCCTTGGCCATGTCAATGAATCGGTCATGCAGGTCGGGACAGTTTTCCACAAAGTGGGTATAATATGCACGGCTAATCATGATAAGACCTGCACCGTGGGCGATTTCCGCATGATAGGCGGACAAAGGATGCTCCATGGAATGCTCGGAGCAGAGGTTATCCACACTCATCACCATACCAGACATACTGCTGCCAAAGGCAACCTGCTCTCTGGCCTTGGCATTTTTACCGTCGGCACAGGCGGCGGCGAGGTTCTGTCCGACGGCTTCAATCGCCTTGAGCGCCAGCATATCACGCATCAGGTTGTTGGTCTTATTGATATACGATTCCGTGGAGTGGAACAGCGCATCAAAGCCCTGATAGGCGGTAAACTTGGGGGGGACAGAGAGCATAAAGTCGGGATCGACGATGGCGAGCACGGGGAAGGTGTTCTTATTGCCGCCGCTCATCTTCTCGTTGGTTTTCTCGTTGGTGACAATGGTCCAAGCATCCAGCTCGGTACCGGTGCCTGCGGTGGTGGGAATGGCCACGATGGGCAGGGGTTTATTTTTCATGCGCTGACCGCCGCCGGTACCGCCGTAGATATAGTCCCAATAGTTGCCGTCGTTAGGTGCCATCATGGCAATCGCCTTGGCCGCATCGATGCTGCTGCCGCCGCCCAGACCGACAACAAAATCGCAGCCGTTTTCACGGGCGCAGGCAGCGCCGTCCATAACATTATCCAAAACGGGGTTTGCCAGAATTTTATCAAAGACGACAGAGTCAACACCGGCTTGGGTCAGCTGGTCCTGCACGATATCCAAATAGCCGTTGGCACGGGTGGACTTGCCGCTGGAAATGACAATCAGGGCCTTTTTACCGGGCAAACGCTGCTTGTGCAATTTCTGCACAGAGCCTTGACCAAAGACAAAATTGGTCGGAATGTTGAAGGAAAAGCTCATCGTAAATTATCTCCTTTTTAAATGACGCAAAGCGTGTTAGTTCATTGTCTACTGTATCATGAAACCTGTGGCGTGGGCAAGTCCCAATTGACCGTTTTGCGGATTTCCTTCGGCAACCTTTATTTTTTTGCGATTTTGGAGAAATCTCTCTTTACTTTTTGCGGGGAGCTTGCTATAATACTTTAGTACCTATTTGGGTATCTGTGGTATGCGCCAGTGGCGTAATGGATAGCGCATCAGATTCCGGTTCTGAGGGTTGGAGGTTCGAGTCCTCTCTGGCGTGCCAAACAAAACAGCCGAAAAAGTCTTGATTTTCAAAGACTTTTTCGGCTGTTTCCTTTTTTTGTTTAAGCACAGAGGAAGAAATATGTGCATTTCTATGCGTTTTCATGTGTTCCCATTAGTAAAAATATTAGTAAAAATTTTTCTCCATTTACTTCCCTGCCGTCTTAACCGCTCTTACCGCCATCACCGCCGCCATATATCGTGGCACCAGCTCACACGGGTTCTCCCCATCCGTAATCCCCAGCTTCACCGCTTCCTCCAGCTCCGCCTTCGCCCACTCAGGCACAG
>CAYQRI010000062.1:9518-9808 GCA_964420085.1 uncultured Ruminiclostridium sp. | reverse complement strand
CATTTTTAAGCTTGTTTAAATCCATAAAAATCACCTCCCTTCCAGTTTGCCCCACCACGGGCAAAACTATGCAGGCAGAAGCGCCGAGCCGTCCCGCCACGGGCTAAGACCCGAAGCGGAGCAGAAAGCGGAGGGAATCCCCGGAGGGGATTTTCGCAGCTTTCTGTGCAGTCGGAGGGGCTTAGAGCCGTGAGCAGCGGGACGAGCGAGGCGTGACAGGCGGGCGAATGGGG
The DNA here is from genome assembly GCA_964420085.1 of uncultured Ruminiclostridium sp. Taxonomy (GTDB): domain Bacteria; phylum Bacillota; class Clostridia; order Oscillospirales; family Oscillospiraceae; genus Evtepia. Next base: position 9,575 of record CAYQRI010000062.1, on the reverse strand, counting down.
GGCGATGTGGGCATCGCCCCCTACAATCCCACAACACCACACCGTGGTTTGTAGGGG
>CAYQRI010000062.1:508-9418 GCA_964420085.1 uncultured Ruminiclostridium sp. | reverse complement strand
GTTTATACCGGGAATATCAGCCTATTAAACCAGAAAGGTACGAACTCGAATGAGGAGCGGCGCTCCGCCGCCGGGACGATGTGGGCATCGCCCCCTACAATCCCACAACACCACACCGTGGTTTGTAGGGGCGGATACCATATCCGCCCGCCAGGTTTATACCATGTTTATACCGGGAATATCAGCCTATTAAACCAGAAAGGTACGAACTCGAATGAGGAGCGGCGCTCCGCCGCTCTCAGCCGCAAATCTCAGGTTGTATAAAGGTGCAAAGTGTGGTATACTATATCTCGTATACTATATTAGGAAAGGGCTGGTGCACCATCTTGAAAACAGCCATTGTAACCGATACCAACAGCGGGATCACCGTGGAGCAAGCCGAGAAAATGGGCGTTTCTCTGATTCCCATGCCGTTTTCGATCGACGGAACGACCTATCTGGAGGGGAAGGACTGCACGCAGCCCATGTTCTTCGAACGGATGCAGAACGATGCAGAAATTTTCACCTCCCAGCCTGCTCCGGGCGATATTCTGCCCCTTTGGGAAACACTCTTGCAGAAACATGACAGAATCCTTCACATTCCCATGACCGCCGCCCTGAGCAGCTCCTATCAAACCGCCGCCGCCTTGGCAAAAGAATTTGGCGGTCGGGTGCTTGTGGTAAACGATGGTCGGATTTCTGCCACGCAGCTGCAGTCCCTTCGCAACGCACAGTGGCTCTTGGAGCATGGAGTCACACCGGAGGGCGTTCAGCATATTTTAGAATCAGAGAAGACCTCTGCGAAAATCTATTTTGCTGTGAATACTATGCGATACCTGAAAAAAAGCGGACGTGTGACAGCGGCGGCCGCTGCGATGGCCTCGGTGCTGAATATCAAGCCCGTTTTGCAGGTGCAGGATGGGCAGCTGGATGCCTTTAAAAAAGTGCGTGGCATGAAGCAAGGGAAAAAGATTCTTATTTCTGCACTACGACATGATCTGGATACGCAGTTTTCCGGTATGAAGATGAGGCTTTTCGCTGCCTGCTCCGGTACAGACGAAGCCCTTGGCCGTGCGTGGCAGGCGGAGGTACAGGCAGAATTTCCAGAGTGGCAGGTGGAGCTGGTGCCCATTCCTCTCGGGATCTGCTGCTATATCGGAGAGAATGCTTTGGGGATTGCCTGTGCAAAGGCGTATGCATAATCTCTCAGGGCTGTTTGGATAGGGAGGGATATTGATGGGAAAAAGTAAATGGGTCGCCTTTTTTCTATGCCTTTTTTTGGGCGTTTTAGGGGTGCACAAATTTTATGAAGGCAGGGTTCTTTTGGGTGTTTTATACCTCTGTACAGGGGGGCTGTGCGGGGTCGGTGTGATCGTGGACCTGATTAGCCTGCTCTTTAAGCCGAATCCCTATTATCCATGATGCTGTGACCATACGGCATCACACAAAGCAAGGGCATCCCTGCGTCGTAGCGGGGATGCCCTTGCTTGCTTTCGTTTATGGATAGGGATACCGTAGGGGAGGGGCTTTGCTCCTCCCATCTCTTGATGGGAATAGCTCAACGGATTGCTGCTAAGACCTGAGACAGGCTTTCCTCCAAGTCCTTCCCCGTACAATCCACCACAAGGTCTGCATAGGCTTCGTAGAGCGGTGTGCGCTCCTCATACAGCGTGCGGAGCGTCTGACCGGGACGAAGCACCACACCACGGTGCTTCAAATTCCCCAGCCGCGCCGCCAGAGAGGGGTAGTCGAGCTTGAGATACAAAACCGTACCGATTTTTTTCAGCTGTGCCATGCCCTCTGTCCCATAGACGGCACTGCCGCCCGTGGCGATGACGGCACCCTTGGCGTTCAGTGTGGCACAGATGCGGTTTTCGATGGCAAGAAAGCCGTCCACGCCCTCTGTTTTTATAATCTGACGAAGCAAGCGGTGTTCCTCTGCTTGGATGATGAGATCCGTATCCAAAAATCGGAAGCCGAGCGTTTTGGCGAGCAGAACGCCCAGCGTGCTTTTCCCCACCCCCGGCATTCCGATCAAAATGAGATTGTTCATGAAGTAGCCTCTTTCTATTTTATCATGTTTAGAAAGAGTATAGCATTGAATGGCTCAAAAGAAAAGAGTCAGCGTGAGCGTGGAGAGCAAACAGCCCACGAGCATATAAAACAGAGGTGCCAGCCAGCGCCGACGCTTGCCCTGCGGGGAGGTTCGGAGGAGATAGGCGTTGGCGACCTCCTGTGCCTGCTTCAAGACGGCTTCCTCCGGTGCACCATCTGCGTCCTCTCTCATGAGAAAGATTGCCTGTTCGAATACCTTTGGGTCGGGGGATTTGACCACAACGACCCGACGTGCTACGCCCTTTACCATAGAAAATCACTCCTTTTGCGGTTTCTTTCAGTATGGGCAAAGCACTGGAAATTTATACTGAAAACCAAACAACGGGCAGACATCAGGGCGGTCTTTTTTGCGTGTGGCTACGTTGTCGTCCTTGGTGGGCGTCAGCCCACCGGCGTCCTCCGCCTTGCCACGCACAAAAAATCCTCGCCCATCTATTCTGCCAGTTGATTGGTTATCAGTATGATACGAAGCCGCCCCATGAAAATCCATCGTTTTCATGGGGCGGCTTCTCTAATCTATCCGCTGAATACTTAACGGGCGAACATAGTTCGCCTCTACATGATTTGTTTGCGCATTCAATTAAAGTGACAGAATCACTGGCTTGTCAAGTCGGGATGGTATAGCTCCGGATGGCGATAGTTCAAGTAGTTGAGGAACCCGTCGGGGGAGGTGGTGTCTTTCATATCCACGGGGACATAGAGCATGGTTTCCTCTTTTTCAGACTGTGCCAAAATCCGTCCCGTGGGATGGAAGGCGCTGCTCTGCCCGCAGTACTGAAAGCGTTTTTCAGTGCCAGTATAGTTTGCGTAGAGCGTATAGACGCAGTTTTCCATCGCACGGGCACGCATATACACGGGGTGGTAATCCTCATAGGGGGTCATGTTGGCGCTGCACATACAGAGGAGCTTGGCGCCATCCAGTGCCAAGGTACGGGCGGTTTCGGGGAACTCGCCGTCATAGCAGACCAGAATCCCCATGCGACCGAAGGAGGTATCAAAGGCCTTGAGTGCATCGCCTGCGGCGAACATTTTTTCCTCGCCGCCAAAGAGGTGCGTTTTGTTGGCGATGCCTGCGACACTGCCGTCACGGTCGATCATGACAATGGAATTATAGGGCTTGCCGCCGTCCTCGTTTGCCAAGGGCAGACCCATGAGTACGCCCATAGAGAGCTCCTTCGCCTTGGCACGGAGAGCGGCAATTGCGGTGCCCTCGGTGAGGGATTCGGTCAATTCCGCCAAGCGATCCTTAATGAGGTAGCCCGTGAGGAACATTTCGGGAAATAGGATGAGGGAAGCACCCCTGTCGGCAGCGGTTTCCATTGCGCTGAGGGCACGGGTCAAGTTGCCGTCCTTATCGTAGGGCATGGGGACGGGCTGAACGATACAAGCGGTGAACGTAGACATGAGAAATCTCCTTTTTTGAAAATGAAAGGGGGAGACTATCCCCTATAAAAAAAGCACACCGCAACCCAAATGGGGTGCGGTGTGCTGCGAAAATTAGTCTGTGACGTAAGGCAACAGAGCGATCTGACGTGCACGCTTGATAGCGTCGGTCAGCTGGCGCTGATGCATGGCACAAGTGCCGGTGGTTCTGCGGGGCAGAATCTTGGAACGTTCAGAAACAAAGCGACGCAGCTTGGCAGCGTCCTTATAATCAATGTGCTCCACTTTATCGACACAGAAAGTACAAACCTTACGGCGTTTCCGTCCGCCGCGAGGGCGTTCTCTATCCATAGCCATGATAGCAAACCTCCTTAAAAAAGATAGTGGTGAAAGCTGCTCAGAAGGGCAGCTCGCCGTCGTCGTCTGTGAGATCCGCAAACTGATCGACGGCAGGGGGTGCGGCATACGAGCCGCCAGCGGGGGGATAGCTACCGCCGGCAGGGGGATACGCTCCGCCCGCTGGGGGATAGCCGCCACCGGCAGGGGCATAGCTGCCGCCGGACGAGGGGACTCCGCCAGCAGGGGCACCGTAGCCTTGAGTTGCTTGGGGTGCATAGCTGCCGCCATCGCCGTCCCGACGGGAATCACCGAAGTAAACATTATCGGCAACAACCTCGGTGACAAACCGACGATTTCCGTCCCGGTCTGTGTAGTCTCGAACTTGGAGCTTGCCCTCCACAATCGCCATGCGACCCTTGGCGAAATAACGGGAGATAAACTCAGCCGTCTGCCGCCAAGCGACTACACTGATGAAATCGGCTTTCCGTTCGCCTGTTTCACGGTTTTTAAAGTCCCGATCCACAGCGATGCGGAAGGAAGCCACAGCCACACCGTTGGGTGTATGCTTCAGCTCCGGGTCAGCGACCAACCGACCCTGAAGGAAGATTTTGTTCAGCAAGCCAAACCCCTCCTTATTATTCGTCCTTACAGATGATCATAGAACGCATGACGCCTTCTGTAATCTTCAGAACACGATCCAGCTCAGCGGGGATTTCGGGCGCAGCGTTGAAGGTCATGAGGACATAGTAGCCTTCGTTCAGGTCGTTGATGGGATACGCAAGACGACGCTTGCCCCACTCGTCAACGGCAGTGACGGTACCCTGTGCTTCGACCAGAGTCTTGAACTTCTCGATCATTGCTGCGATGGCCTCTTCGCCCTGTGCGAGATCCATGATATAGACCACTTCGTAGTTTGCATTTACCTTTGCCATGTTAATTGCACCTCCTTATGGACAATTGGCCGACAATCTTCGTTGCCGGCAAGGAATTTGCTCATCCTATTAGACAAGCTATACTATTATATCGAAAAACGCAAGAAAGTCAAGGGGGTTGCCAAATTTTTTCTGCTATGTAAACAACCTCTTGTCATATGCTGTCCCTTTGGGGTACACTAAGACGATAGACTTTATAAAGGGAACCTATAAAAAGAAATGGGAGCGTTTGTTATGGACAGCAAAAGCATACTCAGCCATGTGGATCATACCCTCTTGAAGCCGGAAGCAACGTGGACACAAATCAAGACCCTCTGTGATGAGGCAATGGAGTTTGGTTGTGCCACGGTGTGTATTCCGCCTGCCTATGTGAAGGAGGCGGTCTCCTATGTGCAGGGCAACCTGAAAATCTGCACCGTCATCGGCTTTCCGAATGGCTATGCCACCACAGCGTGTAAAATTTTTGAGACAAAGGACGCAGTCGAGAACGGTGCCAGCGAGCTGGATATGGTCATCAATCTCGGTCTTGTGAAGGATCGCAAATGGGAAGCACTGACAGAGGAAATAGAAGGGGTCAAGGCGGCGTGCTTGGGCAGACCGCTCAAGGTGATTTTGGAAACCTGCCTGCTCACAGAGCTGGAAATCCAGCGGGTGTGTCAGCTTCTTGCAAAAATCGAGGTCGCCTTCGCCAAAACCTCCACGGGGTTCTCCACAGGCGGGGCAACGGAGCAGGCTGTCCGTCTGCTGCGGGAAAATCTGCCCAAGGAAATGGAAGTCAAAGCCTCCGGTGGCATCCGCACGCTGGAAGCCGCCGCTGCATTTTTGGCGTTGGGTGCCACCCGTCTGGGTGCCAGCGCACTGGTTGCCGAGGCAAGAAACCAGAGAAAAGCGACGGAGGGGGCGACACCCCTTGATTGAAGAAATTCTCCCCAATATCTACCGCATCCCTGTGCCCTTGCCCCGCAACCCGCTGAAGGAACTAAACGCCTACTTGATTCGTGGGGCGGATCGAAGCCTGCTCATTGACACCGGCTTTGCCTTGCCCGCCTGCCGTCAGGCGCTCAGTGAGGGCTTGGACGAAGCTTGTGTCGAGCGAACCCGCTTGGATATTTTGCTGACCCATATCCACACCGACCATTGCGGTCTGGCGGAGGAATTTGTTTCGGAGGACGGCTGTATTTACGTCGGCGACGGAGATCATCTCTTGACCAATCAGACCACAGAGGATGCGTTTTGGTACATTCTCGACCGCCGATTTTATCAGGAGGGCTTCCCCGTGGACGAGCAGGCGGTGGTGAAAAAAACAAACCCCGCCCGAAAGCTGGGGCCGCACTGGACGCCCTCTCGGTACCGCCCCTTAGCAGACGGTGCAACCCTGACCGTGGGGGACTATACCTTAAAAATCGTGGCGACACCCGGACACACCCCGGGACAAATCTGCCTGTTTATTAAAAGCGAGGGCTTGTTTTTTTCAGCTGACCATGTGTTGTTTGACATTACCCCCAACATCGCCATTTGGCCGAATATGGACAATGCGTTGGGGTCGTACTTAGACAGTCTCCGCAAGGTGCAGAGCTACCCTGTGCAGCTGGCTCTGCCAGGGCATCGCCACAGTGCTGATTTTGGTCGGCGTGTGGAGGAGCTGCTGCTGCACCATCAAAATCGGGTGGCAGAGACCTTGGCGATTATCGAGCGAGAGCCGGACTTGACCGCCTATGACATTGCCGCCCGCATGACATGGGACATTCGAGCAAAAAGCTGGGCGGACTTTCCCGTGAATCAAAAGTGGTTTGCGATGAGCGAGGCGCTCGCCCATCTGGACTATCTGCGTGCAGAGGGAGCCGTGGTGCGCCGTGTGGCGGCGGGCGGGTTCTATCGCTATACCGCCGGCTGAGGAAACAGTGGTTGTGGTGAAACATAGAATATAGTACAAAATAACTTGAAGCCCAACAGGAGGGACCCTTATGATTAGATTTGAATGTGACTACGCCGAAGGTGCCCACGAGCGCATTCTTCGGCAGCTCTTTACCCGTAATTTGGAGCAGTATCCGGGCTATGGCGAGGATGAGCACTGTGCAAAGGCTCGTTCGTACATCCAAAAGCTCTGTAAGGACGACAGTGCAGAGGTTCATTTTTTGGTGGGTGGCACCCAAACCAATGCCACTGTCATTGCCTCTGCTCTGCGTCCGCATCAAGGGGTGATCGCCCCCACAAGCGGTCATATCAACGTACATGAGACAGGTGCCATTGAAGCGCTCGGACATAAGGTCTTGGCGGTACCCACAGCGGAGGGGAAGCTTTCTGCCTTGGATATCCGCCGTGTTTACGAGGCGCATTGGAACGACAGCACCCATGAGCATATGGTGCAGCCGGGCATGGTTTACATTTCCCTGCCCACGGAGTATGGCACCGTGTATACCAAGCAGGAGCTGGAGGCGATTTCCGAAGCGTGTCAGGAGTGTGACCTCTTCTTGTTTGTGGACGGTGCCCGTCTGGGCTACGGTCTGATGAGTGAAGCCTGTGACCTGACACTTCCCGACCTTGCCCGTCTGTGCGATGTCTTTTATCTGGGCGGCACAAAGCAGGGGCTTTTGTTTGGTGAAGCGGTGGTCATCACCAACAACCTGCTCAAGCAGGATTTCCGCTACCTCATCAAGCAGCATGGGGGGATGCTGGCGAAGGGCTGGCTTTTGGGTCTGCAATTTTCTGCCATGCTACAGGACAATTTATACTTTGAGGTGGCACGGAATGCTGTTCGGCAGGCGATGCGCCTGCGGAAAGCCTTCGAAAAGGAAGGCTATGCGATGCTGTTTGATTCCCATACCAACCAGCAATTTCCGATTTTGCCCGATGCCGTGCTGGAGAAGCTGGAGGAAAATTTCCGATTTGCCTTCTGGAGCAAGGTCGATGGTGAGCATACGGCGGTGCGTGTCTGCACAAGCTGGGCAACCGAGGAAAGCGACGTCACCGCCCTGATCGATGCCCTTCACTTTAACAGCCAAGGAGAAGAAGCATGAAGCTATATACCGTGGAATATCGGGGCAATATGCTGGTGTGCCGAGAAAGAAAGGGGAAGCTCTGTCCGCTTCCCTATGCCTCTATGCAGGCACTTCTGACAGATACGGCGGAAGCCCGAGAAGAAAAGCTCAAACGGGAGCCGTCAGAAGCCCTGCCCTTTGAGCTGGTTCGGATTCTAGCTCCCATTCCGCACCCCAAGCAGGATATCATCTGCTTGGGCATGAACTATCAAAAGCACAAAACCGAAGCGGAGCAGTTCGATGCAGAGGCGTTTACCAGAGAACGTTCCCGTGCGGTTTATTTTTCCAAGCGTGCGTCCTACTGTCCCGGCACAGGCGATGCCATTTCCGGTCATTTCGATCTCGTAGACAGCTTGGACTATGAAACAGAGCTGGCGGTTATTTTGGGTAAAGACGTAAAAAAAGCGTCCCAACAGGATGCGTTGGACGCTGTGCTTGGCTATACCATTGTGAATGATCTCTCGGCACGCAACCTGCAAACGGGGCACAAGCAGTGGTATTTCGGAAAAAGTCTGGATGGCTTTGCGCCGATGGGACCCTGCATCGTCACCAAGGATGCGTTTGCCAACCCGCCGGCACAGGCGATTCGTACTTGGGTCAATGGCGAGCTGCGGCAGGAGGCGAAGACAGACGAACTGATTTTCGACATTGCCTATGTCATTGCGGAGCTTTCACAGGGGATGACCTTGCAGGCGGGTACGATTATTGCAACAGGCACCCCCGCCGGTGTGGGCATGGGCTTTGACCCACCCAAATTTTTGAAGTCAGGCGATGTGATTCGCTGTGAAATTGAGGGCATTGGCAGCTTGGAAAATACAATTTTGTAACTATGAATGCAGTACCTTGTTCGCCCGTCAGGTTCATACCGGGAATATAGGTTGATTCAACCACAACGGTACGAACTCGAATTAAAAGCGGGCTTCTGTGTTGTCACGCCTCGCACGTCCCGCTGCTCACGGCTCCAAGCCACTACGACTGCGCAAGAAGCGAAAAAAATCCCCTGCGGGGCTTCCTTTCGCTTCTTGCTCCGCTTCGTGTCTTAGCCCGTGGCGAGACGGCTCGGCGCTTCGTGTTGTCACGCCTCGCACGTCCCGCTGCTCACGGCTCCAAGCCACTACGACTGC
>CAYQRI010000062.1:0-408 GCA_964420085.1 uncultured Ruminiclostridium sp. | reverse complement strand
CTTCCTTTCGCTTCTTGCTCCGCTTCGTGTCTTAGCCCGTGGCGAGACGGCTCGGGCGCTTCTGTGCAAAAAAGGGACGTTCGGCATTTGCCGAACGTCCCTTTCCATAAAAGAAGGATATTCTGAATTAGAAAATACCCTGATCCATCATAGCCTCAGCAACCTTCTTGAAGCCTGCGATGTTAGCGCCGGCAACCAGGTTGTAGCCCAGACCAGCCTCAGCAGCTGCGTCAGCGGACATCTGGTGGATGGTAACCATCATCTTCTTCAGCTGTGCATCGACCTCTTCAGCAGTCCAGAACAGACGCTCGGAGTTCTGAGACATTTCCATTGCGGAAACGCCAACGCCGCCGGCGTTAACAGCCTTGGAAGGAGCAACGATCATGTGCTTCTGACCCATCAGGAATG
>CAYQRI010000061.1:0-9835 GCA_964420085.1 uncultured Ruminiclostridium sp. | reverse complement strand
TGTGCGAATTTGGTAGTCTCTCGTTTTAACCCATTCAAAATTACAGGTTCAGGGTAAAGCTGTCCAGCAGAAGATTCGCTTCCATTTCGGGAATTACCCCTGTTTGGAAGGATAAATCATAGAACGCATCTCCCTTGGCTAAAAGGTGGTGCTCCATTTCTGGTTCGTTCTTCTCTGGCCATGGAACAACAGACAAGAGGATGAGTGTCTTTCCACTCCCATTACGGGAGGCATTAAACATATGGTCGACCTTTCCTTCTGGAGCAATCAAAGTGAGTAGCTGATTCACCTTTGCGTTGAGCTCTGAATGCCTTTCTTCGTTCTGAAGTGCATTCCCATCCGAGTCTTCGGTATTTACAAAGTCTTCGGCATTTTCATAGTGGATGCTCGTAACCCCGCCAACCTCTTTGCCGTCAAAGAATAGAATCATGCTCCCATTCTCCTTTTCCTTGGCCGTAATACTTTCGGGCAGGACAAGAGAATATGCCTCCGTTTTCAGTGTTTTTACATTCATTGAGCCACCGGTCTCCGCTACGGAAGATTCTGAATTTCTGCATGCGCAACAGGTAATCAGAAGTATTGCGAAAAACAGGAGCAAGACTAGCTTTCTTTTTTTCATAGAAATCATCCTTTTGTGATCTTTCCGCCTACATTCACAGGAGCAGTAAATTTGAGATAGAATTTCTGATGTGGTGCTGTAGCACCCGACCCAGACATAGTATATTTTTTGATTCTTGTTCCGCTGGAGAAATAGGAGATTTGCTGGCGCTCAGCCGACCAGTACCCGTCAAGCCTGCATGGCTTACGACCTCCGTCCGCCCTGTTTTCATTGCTGTAAACAGGGCGGACTTTTCTTATGTGCTATCGTTTAGTTGTTCTCGGCCAAGCCATCTTCTTAATCAAGAGACGGTAATCCTGTTGGCTCTTTCAGTTCATTTTCAGGAAAATCATACATCCCCTCCGGAACAAATCGTGCAGAAATACAGATTCCCCACTTTTGGTTGATGCGAGCAACATACAGTGTCGTATCAAAGCTATTGACTTGCCACTTTGCTCCCGTAGTATCTTTTGTCCCGATAACCTTCCCATCCTCTCCATATACCAAATCGAAAGGATAGAGAATCAGACCAATGACATTGACGGAATACAGTTCATCCGTTAACTTTTCAATATTGTTAACCGTGTAACTTTGTAGAGCCGTGGTGTAAAAAGAACCTGGGAACAAATCCTTCATGTCGCTTGTTCTTTCACTAAACAAGAGCAATGCTGCAGCTTCTTCATGATTACCGGCAAGCCGATCATTATAGAATTGTCTTACAAGGGCATCTACCTGCTCCTCTGCATTTTTACCTGTGGGTGCGGCGTCAGCAGTGCAACTGGCAAGCAACAGTGCATTGAGCATAAAAACAAGCCCCATCACCAATGCCAATCTCCGTTTATACTTTATCATATCAAGATACCGACCTTTCAAAATATCGACCTTTATCGCTCTATCAACTCAATCTATCGACCCGATACCATGTGGTGTTTCCCCTGACAACACCTCCCGTTTTATTTTGAAGGCACACACGGTAGCTGCCACTGTTGTCCAATTTTGGCCACCCATAGCTGGAATCTCTCAGACCCATCCTAGTAACCGTGGATGCATCAACTCCAAATACACCTGTATTATAGGAATATGTTGCCAGTCCAACGTTAACCGTACTTCCTCCTCCTGTCGTTGTCAGGTTAGTTGTATAATATAAAGTTTTCGTCGGAAAATCACTGGCATGATACGTTTTTCCGGACCAGATATATTCATATCCATTATTTAGCCCTGAAAACGTATAAGACTGTAACGTAGTCTTAAGATCGAATAGCATCGGGGAATGCGTAGATTCAGGGATTTCCGCATCATCAGGAATATCAACCAAAATAGGCTGACCTTCCTCCGTAGGTTCCGCTGCGAATGCGGTGCTGCAAAGAACGTTGCACATCACAAAGGTACACAAATCAATTTTTTCATAACAAATTCCTTTCATACACATCAGCCTATTCTTACCGTTTTTCCCTCTCAGGGGTAAGTTTTATTCTGTCGTGCACTGACGTGGCCAGACTCCATCATTGCCACCCCAAGCAAGCCAAACCACCTCCTTCTCTCTTAGCGTTCCTTCACCCCCAATCCTTTATTTCTCCCTCTCGACAGAAACCCTACCCCTATCGGAGGGTCATTTACTCATGAATCACATCTTCCGGCGCCAGCATCCGCTCATCCTCGGGGTATTTATATTTGCTTTCATCGAGATTTTCCCGCAAATCCGCCGGGATAGCCGATATGCCTGTAATATAGCACCATTTCCCGTCAATATTTCCGACAAAATTATAAACGCGTTGATAGTCGTCCCCATGATACTGATATTGGACAGATAGTTCTGATTTCATTAGAATTGTAAAAGCATACAAATTCTGGTTTATTTTTTCCACGCTTTCAATATCGTACTCAAATAGCTTGTTCCCTGCGTTGAGATGAGCTTCTCTAATGGAATCATCTTCAAAATGAACATACTGAGCAGAATATTTTGTTCCTTTTATAGATGCGTGCATATAGTCCTTCACAAGGCTTTGCACTTCCTTGGGCAAATCTGTCGGAATGCTTGCATCTCCGGCGTTGTGTGTGGGTCTAAAAAACAAAACCGCACATACCACCAAAATACAGCATACCGATATCCCAATCCACGCAATTTTCTTTTTGTTCATAGGAAATACTCCTTCCAATCCATAGAGAGTCCCCCACCTGTCTCATCATTCCAAGCGGACAGGTGGGGAAGACTTCCTCCACTTACGGCTTTTGAGAAACCGAGAAGTTTAGCGTCCCAGATACACTTCCAGATCCCTGGTAGTTGGTGATATGACCATAATAGGTCCTGCTGTTATTGAAGTTGAGGTAGCTTCCGTCTAGCTTCGGTATCCAACCTCTCCCTTCAACCTGAGAGGAAAAGTAAAGCGGCTTCACGGAATAGTAGGTCATCGTATTCGAATCATAGTAGCATGCACCTACTTTGATTGCCTTTCCCTGCGTATGTGTCAAACGACCCTTTACCAGCAACCCCTGCTGAGCATACGCATCAAACGCACCACCAGTAAAACTATTACCTTCCCCCCGCGAAGTTTTCATTCCGGTGAGAGCATTTGCTGTCGTCGAGAACGGCAAGCTGCCAGCAGCAAATGTGCTGTTTTCACCATTAGGCAACATACCTTCGTCATCCTCAAGTGTCCCTATCGGTTCCCCTTGCACAGGAATCAGACCTTCCTCCAATTCCGCAGAATCAATATTCTGAGCAGCGAATGCCGGAACAACAAACGAGCACATCGTAGCAACGACAAAAAGCATCGCCATAATTTTCTTTTTCATAACAATTTCCTTTCATACACATAAGCCTATTCTTCCCGTTTTCCCTCACTTAGGGGCAAGTTGCATTCTGCCACGCACTGACATTGCTGGTGCCGGTGCTGTCCGTGACTGTGCCGCTGACGGCCAGACGGTAGCCAGAGCCGGAAACTGCGTTATAGTACGTTTTGCCGGCGCTCAGCCGACCAGTACCCGTCAAGCCTGTCCAGCTTGCGACCCTGACCAGCACGCCATCTGACCCAATGCGGTACAGGGTCATGGTTGCATTGATCTTCGCCGTGCTTTCGTTGGCTTTAATCATCGTGTCGCAGCTTGCTGTTTTTCCTGAGAAATTGAGTGCAGCCGTACACCGGTTGCCATCGTCCCAGCGAGCAGATGCACTGATACTCAAGGACAGAGCCAAAGCCACCAACAGTGCCATGGAAATAAGTTTTCTTTTCATCAGAACCTCCTCCTTCCTCTCTTTGATAGGGGATCTCTTTTTTCTCCTGAAAAACTCCCCTTCACCCTATTAACCACACAGAAGGCGGTTTTCTCACAAGAATTTCCACATTTTTTAAATAATCTTTATTTTTATGCAGTTTGCACAATTTCTACTCCTTCCGCAATCCGAATCAGGCTGTCACAGGAAATGCGGGACAGCAGCAAAAGGGAATGGTTGTTTTTCTCATCAAACCAAATCAGCATATTTTGGCTGGCATCCGTAGCGGTGAATAAATACCCCGGCATCCCGTTAATCCAAACGTTTGTGATAGTATGTCGCTCGTTGTCTAATCCTTCTCCCCCACCCTCAGAAAGAAGCTGGTAACTCAGTTCAATTTCCATTTCAGGATCATCATTGTTGTAAATAACACTTGCCATCGCACCTAACTCTATAAACTCCGTCTGCACATATCCCTCCGGCAGATAGGTTGCCTGCCAGTGCCTCAGAGCTTCTGTCGGCAGCTGCGTCCCCGTAAAGCGGTAAGTAACGTGCGTGCTATATACCTCCGTAATCCAGCGAATGATGAACTCCCGTGCCTGTGCGTTGGTCGCAAAGAGTGTGCCAAACGAAAGGGTTGCTGCCAGCAGGAGACAGGCGGCGGTACGAAGTGCTCGTTTCCAAGTCGGTCGAAGCTTCTTTTTTGCAAGCGCAAGCGGATTCCTCAGAAAACGCTTCTCCCAACGGCAATATCGTTCCGAAAAGTTTGGTGCTTCCTCTGTGCCGCAAACCGCTTCAAAATCCTGCATAGCGGCTTGGAGCAGCACCTCTCGGAGCTGTTCTGCATCCTTGGATGTGCTATTCATAGACGTACCCCTCCCTTATCAGGGCTTCTTGCAACAGCTTTCTCCCCCGCCAAACACGGGTACTGACGGTGCTCTCAGAAAGCTTTACATACTTTGCAATTTCCTTGTCGGTCCATTCCAATACAAACTTTAATTCCAAAATGGTGCGGTACTGCTCCGGCATACTGCGAATGATTTCTACAATCCCAGTACAGGAGGCAGGCTCCGCCGCCCCCTCTGCGCTGTGGTCCTCTAGGGGTGCATAGCGATTTTCCTTCTTCAAAAGGTTGAGTGCGGTGTTTCTCACAACCACCACCATCCAAGGTAGCCGCTCCTTGGATGACAGAGAAAAAAAGGTGTCTGCATGGGTGACACACCGCATCCATGCCTCTTGCACGGCTTCCTCCGCCAGCGCTGTGCTGTGCACGATGGAAAACGCATAACGATAGAAATCCACTGCGTGTTTGTGATAAAAGCTAAGAAAGTGTTCTCTGTCTTCCTCGCTTTCCAAGACTGCCAACAAAACAGCAAGCATAGAAACAGCCCTCCCCAAATTTGATGCATTGGGGTACACGCTCCCCATGTTTTTCCATCTTAGCATATATCAGGGATGCTTGCCAGTGCCTTACAAAATCCGCCCTATACTCTATTAACCACGCAGAGGTCGGTTTTCTCACAGGAATTTTGCATTTTTTAAAAATTTTTCTTCCTGCAAAAAAATCCAAAAAAGCCCCACCGCGCAGCCCTTGACCGATACTCGGTGCAAGGCTGCCCTGTGGGGCTTTTGTCACATGGGGTGGAGCAAGGGGGTTACTTCTCCTCGAACTGCTTTGCCATACAAAGCTTAGCGGAAATATAGGCGTAGCTTTCCGCTCCGTTGTGCGGGAGCAGACAGTCAGGCATTCACCCTGTGCCTTGGAAAAGCGGGCGAACGCAGTTCTCCCCTACTTTATACCGGGAACATAGGTCAATTCAACCGCAAACGTACGAACACGAGTTAGAAGCGGCCCTTGGCCGCCGCTTGGTCACGGGTGAAGAGGCGGTGGGCGAAATCAACCAAGTCCTTTGCCGAATCATGCCGCAGGAAGGACGGCTTCAGGTCGCCCAGACGCACACGATCTAAGTTGTCGGCATCCTTCAAAAGACACGCCAAGCGGTGCGTCGCTGCATAGTCCGCCGGAGAATAGGAGCGCAAAATGCCTTCCATGTCACGGTCGGGGCGAGAATGCGCCGTCACCGCCGCCTGTAATTGAATGAGTGCGTCCCCCTCCTGTCCCGTCAGCTCTGCCAAGCGCAGGGCGGAGCGGGCCCCGTGATAAATGTCATAGCCGTCGAAGGTGCGCCCCACATCATGGTAGCAGGCGGCACGGAAATATTGCCGCACCACGTCCTCCTCCAGCCCCTCGCCTTGGGCAATGAGTGCCGCAAAGAGCAGGGTTCTATGGATGTGTCCGCTGCCGTGAATGCGGCTGTGATACAATGCCCCTTCGTTCAAGTCTCGGTAGGTTTCCAGAAAAATCGGATATAGCTGCCATTCCTTCAACGCTTGCATTCGTTCATGGTCCACGTCCCAGTTTGCTGTATTCAGAAGCTGTACAATTCGATTCAACGGCATATGGTTGCCCTCCCTTTCCTTTTTTCTATTATCCTACCCAAGAAAGCCCTTGTCAATCCTCAGTTCTCGGCGGGCGAAGCCCGCTTTTAATCTCGAGTTCGTTTGGTTGTAAGACAATGCACGCTTGTTCCCAAGGGGGTGGAGTGGGTTTTGTCCTGTAATCAACACGCCTAATTCCATATCCACCCTACACCGCTTACCCCTGTTGGCGGATGAGTGGGTCTAAGAGCGCAGCCGCCCCATAACGCAGACAGCGATAGAGCCGTGTCTCACCCCGCTTGATGGTGCGGGAAACCGTCGTGCGATCTACCCCCAGCAGGGTCCCGATTTCCTTCATCGTCAGCCCTTGGTCGTAATAGAGAAATAAAACCTGCCGCTGGCGTGGAGTGACCTCCTCTCGCAGCGCACGAAGCAGATTCCGTTTTAAGGTATGCAGCTCCTCCCCGTTATCCTCCGCCATCATGCGGGAATAGACCGCCATATCGGCGGAAATTGCCTTGCGTTTATAGCGTGTACCTGCCATTGCGTCGATAGCCCCTTTCATAGTATCGTTCTAAAAGCACGGCCTGATCCCGTGTCTCCCGCCACAGCGCTTGCAGCATCCCAATGCGGCATTGCAGCCGAAAGCGTTCCTCTTGGTCTGTGGCCTGCTGCCTTTTTTCCTCCAGCTCTCGCATACGACTCCGCAGAAGCTGCGCCTGTGCCCGATACGAAACCGATATCTCCCGTAACGTCATGCTCCTTCTCCTCCTTCTGACCCAAACAAACACAGCGGATACAATAGCCGGTCTCCGGCTCCTCATCCCAAGCATATTGCTCCTGCCCACAGGTCAGGCAGATAAAACGAGGGGGATCCTGCTGCTTGTCCCGAAATGGGTTCTCTGTTTTTGACATTTCAAAAAAAATTCTCCTTTTTTGTAAAAAATGCATTGACAAAAACAAACTCCTATGGTAAGATAACTTTCGTCGTGGATGAGACATAAACGCTGGTGTAGCTCAGTTGGTAGAGCAGCTGATTTGTAATCAGCAGGTCGGGGGTTCGAGTCCGTCCACCAGCTCCACGGAATGAAATATGGAGGAGTTCCCGAGTGGCCAAAGGGGGCAGACTGTAAATCTGTTGCGTCTCGCTTCGGTGGTTCGAATCCACCCTCCTCCACCAAAAATCCTGATTGCATATGCAGTCAGGATTTTTTTTGCTGCAAAAAGCTGTTTCATCCGTTTCGTAGGGTATCATATCCACTCTTTTTTCGTCAAGGAAAGAGCCTCGCTCCCTTTTTTCCCCTGCCCCATTTTCGGGACAATCCGAAGAAACGGCATTTTTGACAAGAAAATCGACAGCACCTACACACCGATTGCTTAATTAAGAAAACCTTTTTTCAAGCTCTTGCTTTATTGAGGCAAAGGATTTATACTAAAGCTATACTCAATCGCACTGCATTTGAAGGGAGGTTCTGCATGACACACGATGATTCCATCTCTGGTCAAAAGGAAGGGGACAGCGTTTTCCTTTTAAAGCCGCGCAAGAAAACCATCCTCTTAGTCGACGACAGAGCAGTCAATCGTAAAATTTTAAAAAAGCTCCTTCAATCTGACTATCAGCTGCTGGAAGCCGAAAACGGCGCCGAAGCCTTCTCCGTCCTCAAGGAAGCCGGCGACTCCGTCGCACTCATTCTTCTGGATATCTGTATGCCCGTGATGGATGGATATATGTTTTTAGAGAAAATACAGCAGGATGCGCAGCTTTCCCAAATACCAATCATTGTGGAAACCTCCAGCGGAAGCCCCGAGGATGAGGTCAAGGCTCTGTCCGCCGGTGCCTCTGACTTCGTGACAAAGCCCTATAATCTACAGATCCTCCTCCATCGCATCGCAAGCATCATCCGCCTGCGGGAATCTGCCTCCATGATAAATCTGCTGGAACGGGATCGGGTGACCAGCCTCTATAGCAGAGAGTTTTTCTATCGCTATGCGGAACAAATTCTAAAGGATTCACCCACCCAGTCCTATGACATCCTCTGCACCAACATCGAAAACTTTAAGCTCGTGAACGAACGCTACGGCACCTCTGCCGGTGATATGATTCTGCGCACCCTTGGCACTGCATGGGCAAGTACCTGCAAAAGAAATGAGCTTTGCGGAAGAATCAGCTCCGATAAATTTGTCCTGCTGCGGAAGCATCGGGAGGACGAGAGCGAGAATGCGTTCCGTAAAGAACTGGAGCACTGGTTCCCCTCCTTCTCTATCCCAAACATTGTGGTGAAATTCGGCATCTACCGCAAGGTCGATCCCACCCTTTCCATCTCCACCATGTGCAACCGTGCCGCCTTGGCTGCGGAGGAAATCAAGGGAAAATATGGACATATCCTGAGCGAATACAACGACGACATTCACCGCCGTCTGCTGACCGAGCAGCGGATTTCAGAAGAAATGGAGACCGCCCTGCTGGAAAAGCAATTTGTGATCTATTATCAGCCGAAGCACAATTTACAAAGTGGCAGACTCTGCGGGGCAGAAGCCTTGGTGCGGTGGGAGCATCCCGCCGACGGTGTCCTCTCCCCCGGTCTGTTCATCCCCATTTTCGAACGAAACGGCTTCATTCAGAAATTGGACGCCTATGTCTGGGAACAGACATGTGCTGATTTGGCACGCTGGCGTGCCTTAGGTCTGCCCTTGGTTCCAATTTCCGTCAATATCTCACGGCTCAACTTTTCCCTGCCCGATTTGGCAGAGCAGGTGCAAGAAAAAACCAACCGACACGCCATCCCCCCTTCTCTGCTGCATATCGAGGTCACAGAGTCTGCCTACACCGAAAATCCGCAGGAAATCATCGAAAAAGTCCAAACGCTGCAAAAGATGGGCTTTAAAATCGAGATGGATGATTTCGGCTCCGGCTATTCCTCTCTGAATATGCTCAACGAATTGCCTGTGGATATTTTGAAATTTGATATGAAATTTGTTCAGCCCCAAAATACACTGCGGAAAAAGAATATTTTACCCTTCCTTATCACCCTAGCCGAGTATCTTCAGCTCGATACCATCGCCGAAGGCGTGGAGACCGAGGAGCAGATGATGCAGCTGCGTGGCATGGGCTGTCATTGTGTACAGGGCTATTATTATGCCAAGCCAATGCCGGAACGGGACTTTCAGGTCTATTTAGAGCGTCATTTGGCAGGCATTCGGCTATCCTAAAGACAACCAATCCTATCAAGACCCGTGATTCTGTCTGTTTTATTCTATATCATTCGGCAGACGAAGAAGGTCAAGTCGAAATCCAACGCTTTGATTGAGCAGCTTCTAAGCCTCTCCATGTAAGGAGGAACCGTCGATTCTAGTCAATGCGGAAACGATCGTCACCGAAGGGGATACCCTTGTCGTTTTTGGCTCTAGAAAATCCATTCGCACCGTGTTTGAACGGGTGGAATAGCAACATAGAAAGGGGGGGCGAATCCGTTCTGGATTCGCCCCCCCTTCGTGCATAAAAAAACCCCTGCCCGAAAGGACAGGGGGGGAAGATGGAGCGAGTGACGAGGCTCGAACTCGCTACCTCCACCTTGGCAAGGTGGCGC
>CAYQRI010000060.1:2543-9842 GCA_964420085.1 uncultured Ruminiclostridium sp. | reverse complement strand
CCCCGTAGATAGCCCAGTTCTGCTCGATATAAAGCATAGTTTCACCTCCTCTCACTCGCCTGAATCAATTCAGGCGGATTCATTTTGGTGGTTGAGTGGATGGAGGATGTCGTTTGGGGTGACCCCGAGTGCATAAGCAATCTTTGGTATATCGTAAACTTGAATCTTTTTTCTACCATTCAACATGTTGCTAAATTCCTTCTCGCCGAACCCTCCCCGTTCAGCAATTGCTTTTTGTTTGTACCCACTGGATTTTTTATCCATAAAATACCTGATGTTTTTGATGACATCTGCGTAACTCATACAGTTCGTCATTCTCGATTCACCTCCCTTCTTTTCGTACAAGTTTCTTGTATTTTCACATGTTATCACAAGACTCTTGTACTGTCAGCACAATTTTCTCAAATTTCTTGTACTTAAATATTGACTTTTAAAGAATCCATTGTTATAGTTAGCTTGTAAATAGGAGGTTGTAAATGAGTATTGGTAGTAGAATAAAAGAAGCTAGAAAGAATCGTGGCTTTACACAAGAGGAAGTAGCATCTATAGTCGGTATTACGAAGGGTTCTGTCGCAAACTACGAAAATGGTGTTAGCACACCAAAACTGGACATATTATTAAAAGTCATGTCTGCTTTAAACGTAGATGCGAATTATCTATACCAAGATGATATGGCAGAATTTCTTATACAACCTGACCAAGCACCACCGACCTCTCTCACCCCCACTGACCTACGCATAGCCCACGCCTACCACGACGCAGACACCGGCACGCAGACCAGCGTACGGAAGCTGCTGGACGTAAGCGATAACCCCGTAGATGACGCAATCGAAAAAGAGGTTGCTTCCTATAGGACAGAACTGGAAGCCGTAGCGAAAGGGGCGGAAGAGTGTATAGCTTCACCCGACACAAAAATGGCGTAAAAAAATTACCCCGGTAATGGAGTGGCATAAAGTAATTGCGCATAATACGCATAATTATATTGACATTTGTGCGCATTATGCGTATAATATAGCTGTAAGGAGGGTTTACATGAAACCAAGAGAAATAGAAAGAATAATCTTGGATGATGGTTGGGTCTATAAGAACACAAAAGGCGACCACAAGCATTTCGTTCACCCAACAAAACCCGGAAAGGTCACGATTCCCCAAAGCAAAAAGAAAAGTGACCTGCATCCCAAGACAGTGAAATCAATTCTGGCGCAAGCGGGGCTGAAATAAGCCCCGCACCCAGAAGCGTAAGGAGGATTTATATGAAACTCGCATACCCCGCTTACTTCGATGCCTGGGAAGATGGAAGCGGATACACCGTCACCATCCCTGATTTACCAGGCTGTGTTACAGAAGGAGAAACACTTGCAGACGCTATTTTTATGGCGGAAGATGCTGGATGCGGGTGGGTTCTGGATGAGCTAGAAAGCGGCAAGCCAGCTCCGCAGGCCAGAAAACTGAGCGACTTGCCAGAGAAGGACGGCTGTACTCTTAGTCTGGTTGCTATGGATATTGACCGCTATGCAGAAAAATACGGAACCAAAGCCGTGCGCAAAAACCTGACCATTCCTGCTTGGCTGAACACCTTCGCCGAGCAAAACAACATCAATTTCTCCCAAGTTCTTCAAGATGCCATTACTTCCCTCTACCAGTCAACCTCCGCACAGTGAGGGGCAGAGCAATATCAACTACTCCCGGCTTTTGGAAACCGCTCTAATGGATTGGTATATACAAATAGCCAAACGGCAATAACGGCACTATTGCATCAAATCGCCAAAGCGTTTGGAAATTTGGAAAAACAAAAAATCCCGCCCACGGTATTGGCGTACCGTGGGCGGGAACAGGGCAGTAACTTTGGCTAGTAACTGTCCTTCTATTTTATACAATTTAGGAGGAAAAAGCAAGTGCAATGCATTAAGTGCAAAGCAGACCTGCCAGATGGCGCTCTTTACTGCTTTTTGTGTGGCAAGAAGCAGATTTCAGAAAAGCGCAAAGCGTTAAAGCGTGCCAACGGGACGGGTACTGTATACAAGCTCAGCGGACACAGGAAGCGCCCGTGGTTGGCCGCTAAGAGCAAAGTGGTGATAGGATACTACGAACGCAAAACAGACGCTCTGGAAGCGTTGGAGCGGCTTTCCGGAACGGAATTAAGCGAGCGGTACAATATGACATTCGCCGATGTGTTCAACGAGTGGAAGCCAGAGCATTACCGAGAACTGACGCCTTCTGGTCGTGGATCATATGATTTCGCATTTTCTATATTTGAACCGCTGCACAATCGCAAATTCAGAACGCTTAGGACAGCTGACTTCCAAGCTGTGCTAGATCAGTATATGCACCAAACTCACTCGACGGTATCTAAGTACAAACAGCTAATTACACAAATGTCTACGTGGGCAGTTAGAGAGGAGATAGCAACCAAGGACTTCGCTACCTTTACCAAGCTCCCGGAGAAGGTGACGAAGGAGAAAGAGATCTTCACGGAAGTCGAAATAAAAAAGCTCACAGAAAATAACAGCGAAACGGCAAAAATAATTTTGATGCTAATCTACACAGGCATGAGAATTGGTGAGCTGTTTAATCTCCCGTTGTCAAAGTACTACGGTACCCATGTAATCGGAGGCGAAAAGACCGAAGCCGGGAGAGACCGAGTAATACCGATCCGACCAGAAGGGCGAGCGCTGTTCCAGTATTTCGCAGACCAGGCAACGGGGGATTTTATCCTGTCCGGCTACACCGGCGACAAAGTGCCGAATAATTTTAGGAAGAGGAACTATTACCCCCTGCTCGAAGATCTCGAAATAAAAAAGAAGTCTCCACACGCTACCCGCCATACGTTTGCAAGTTGGGCTGTAAAGCAAGGGATGCAACCAGAGGTGCTACAAAAAATATTAGGGCACGCAAAGTTTTCCACAACGGCGGAAATTTATGTGCACGCTGATATTGAACAGCTTGTAGCCGCTGTTGAGGTGGTGCGGTAAAACAAAACAAGCGTTGACGTTACTAACAAAGATAATTCACACAAAAACAAAAAGCCTTGAAACCGTTGAGTTTCAAGGCTTTTTTGGTGGACGATATAGGACTTGAACCTATGACCTCCCGCACGTCAAGCGGATGCTCATACCAGCTGAGCTAATCGTCCGTTTCTCGTTGTTCCCTTGCGGAACAATTGCTATTCTATACTATCTTTCTCCATTTGTCAACACTTTTTTTGAAAAAATCAAATTTATTTTTCAGGCACTTCGAAGGCAGAAAAGCGTATGCTTTTCTGCCCTCTGGGTTGCTCTCAAACGGCACCCTGATCCTTTAGGATCGGCTGCAAATGCATCAGCAAATCCACCTTGTTATTCACCTCAAACTTTTTATAGATGTTGGCGATGTGGGTTCGTACTGTATAAATGCTGATATGAAGCTCCTCTGCAATCTGCTCATTTTTCATACCGGACGCCAAATAATAAACAATCCGCCGTTCCTGCTGGGTCAGCGTATTATAGGGATGGTCGCCATTCTTTGGCATTTCCTTGGTTTGGCAGGTAATCAGCATAAGATGCCATGTCTGAATAAGCCCTGCCGCACTGGAGGAGAGGAAGGAGGTATGATAAAATGTAATATCGCCTGCCAGAGAGGTAATGGTTTGGCTGCTGCCCCCTCGGGTACTCAGACGCTCGCTGACCTCATTAATCATGGTCTGCACCTCACGAAAGCGTGGGGCACCCTGATAATTGCTGCGGAGGAAATTCCCCTGATTGTGACGATACTGTTCCCAAAAAATGCGGCTGATCTCCTCGGCGGCCCGATTGGTCTGCATCACGGTCATATCTTGGTTTAGGATCACGGCGCCTAGCTTCATCTCCTGATAGAACAAATTGAAGCTGTCGTGGAAGCGCTCCTCGCCGCTGTGGCGCAGGAAGGTCTGGTAGTTTGCTTCGACGGACTTCGCCAGATACTCTAAGAGGGGGCGTTCTTCCTCTTGGAATCGTCCCTCTTCCCTGCTACGGAAAATTCCGACGGAGCCAATGACCCGATCGCCCATATAGAAAAAGAGAACTGCCTGATAATATAAATCCTCCCCAATCATATGAAGGCCATAGGCGGTCTTTTCGTAGTCCTCAAAGGGCATGACATCGTCGGTGTAGATGACCCGTTTCCCCTTCAAATGGGGGGGCAAGCTGGAATATCGAAAGATATCATCCTTATATATATGATCCTTATAGTCATACATCGGGCCATATCGAATGCCATAGGTGATATAGTTGCTCAGGGTATTCACTCTTCGTGACTGGGTTGCAGGAAAGGCAGAATAGGGATAAGGGAAGAAAATACTTCGGCCGAAGCCAAAATGCTTATCGAACAGAGAGAGTACCTTTTTGGGAAAGTTCTCGCTGTCCTTTGCCACATCCAAAGAAAAGTCCAAGGCTGCCTCGTGCCATTTTTCCAGAAATTTGCTCATTCGGTTCCTCCCATGGTTTCGCTTTGTTATTAAATATAGTTATCAAAATCGCTGAATAAAGATATTCGGCGTTCACTAAAATGATTTAAGCTCATTATACACATTTTATACGACAAACGCAATACAATATAATAGAAAAATATCAGAAATTTTTCGTCTTTTTGTCGGAAGAATCTTGACAAACCTTCTTTCCGGTGTATAATGTAACTACACTTTAAATCAAATTCGTGCATTTTGTATAAAATGAACAAATACATAACCGTACAGGAGGATATCTCAAATGCAAACAAGAGATGTAGTGATTGTCAGTGCTTGCCGTACTGCAATCGGCAAGTTCCAGGGTCAATTCAAGGACGTATCCGCTCGCGAGCTGGCGATTACCGCCGGCAAGGAAGCTGTCCGCCGCGCTGGCATCGACATCGAGACCATTGATGAAATGGTCATGGGTGAATGCTATACCGGTATGCAAGGCTCTCTGCCTGCTCGTCAGGTTTCTAAGCGGATTGGTCTGGCAGACCGCAGCAGCGCTGTCACCGTCAACCAGAACTGTGCTTCCGCTATGCGTGCACTGGAAATCGCTTGCAGCAACATCCAGCTGGGCAAGACCGACATCGGTCTGGTCGTCGGCGTTGAAAATATGACACAGGCTCCCTTTATGCTCCCCAAGGCTCGTATGGGCTACCGTATGGGCGGCATCCCCACCGAGGGCGCTGCAGAGCTGTATGACAGCCTGATCCACGACGCTCTGTTCGACGCACTGGTTCCCGGCCACATGGGCGTGACCGCTGACAACGTTGCTAAGCTCTGCAACATCTCCCGTCAGGAATGCGACGAGCTGGCTGTCATCAGCCATAACCGTGCTTGTGCCGCCATCGAAGCAGGCAAGTTCAAGGACGAAATCGTTCCCGTTGTGATCCACAACAAGAAAAAGGGCGATATTGTCATCGACACCGACGAGCATCCCATCCGTGGCTGCAACTATGAGACCTTGTCCAAGATGAAAGCTGTCTTCACCCCCGATGGCGTGACCACCGCTGCCAACGCTTCCGGCATCAACGATGCTGCCGCTGCTATCATTGTCATGTCTGCAGACAAGGCAAAGGAGCTTGGTCTGAAGCCCATGGCAAAGATGGTTTATATGTGCAGCGAAGGCGTGGAAGCAAAGTACATGGGCATTGGCCCCGCTTATGCTATCCCCAAGTGCCTGAAGGGCGCTGAGATGGACTTTGCTGACGTGGACTACTGGGAGATCAACGAGGCATTTGCCGCTCAGTTCCTCGGTGTCGGCCGCAAGCTGAAGGAGAACCACGGCTGGGAGATCGACATGGATCGTACCAACGTCAACGGCTCCGGCATCTCCTTGGGTCACCCCATCGGTTGCACCGGCATCCGTATCATTGTTTCCATGCTCTACGAAATGGAGCGTCGCGGTGCAGTCACCGGCGGTGCTTCCCTGTGCGTAGGCGGCGGCCCCGCTATGGCTTCCCTGTGGACCAAGAAGATGGACTAATTCCGCTCTTTTCATCAACGCATATCAAACGCCACCGACAAAAAACGTCGGTGGCGTTTTTTATCCGTCTTGACTTCTCATCCTGCACGATATAGAGATTGGATTCTCCAATTTTGCAGCGAAACCCGTTGTCTTTTCTACTGAATTGAGATAAGATAAGGTATGATTGAATTTGACTGGAGGATTCGCCATGGAAGATAGTATGTGGCTTGAAGTGATTTTAAATGCAAAGTCGGAGGAATTGGACAACCTCTGTGCCATCCTGATTGACAACGGTGTCCCAGGGCTGGCTGTCGAGGAGGAGGAGGAGTTCCACGCCTTTTTGGAGGAAAACCGTGCCTATTGGGACTTTGTAGACGATGCTTTGCTGGAGCAGATGAAGGGCGTTTCCCGCATTAAGTTTTATGTCACCGACGACGCAGACGGAGAAGCGCAGCGCAAACGCTATTTGAAGGGGATCGATCTTCCCTATCAGACGGTTCTGCTGCGGGAATACGATTGGGCACATAGCTGGCAAAAATATTACAGACCTCTGACCATCGGCAAGGGACTGTATATCGTGCCCGAATGGGAAAAGGAAACCGCAGAAACGCCGGAGGGATGCACCCGCCTTTTACTGAATCCGGGTCTGACCTTTGGCACAGGCTCCCACGCCTCTACACAGCTCTGCCTAGAGGGTGTAGAGGAATACGTCGTGCCCGGGGCACCGGTGTTAGACTTGGGCTGCGGCAGTGGTATTCTGGCGATTGCCGCACTCTGTCTGGGTGCAAGCCATGCCGTGGGTGTGGATATCGACCCCAAGGCAGTTTCTGTCGGGTATGAAAACGCAGCACTCAACGATTTAGGTCGGGATCGCTGTCGCTTCTTAGCCGGCAATGTCATAGAGGACGCCGCACTGGTGGCAGAGCTGGCAGAGGCAAAGGCACCGCTCGTGTTGGCAAACATCGTAGCGGATGTCATCATGCCCCTGGCACCCGTGGTTCCTAAGCTGCTGAGTGAGGGCGGTACCTTCCTCTGCTCCGGCATCATCGATCAGCGTGGAGACGAGGTCGCTGCCTGCTTGGAGCGAAACGGACTGACGGTCATCCGCCGACTGGAAAAAAAAGGGTGGGTCGCACTCGCCGCACGCAGGAAGGATACGACCGCATCCATGAATACGCTACCATAAATTCGAGGTGATTGCATTGTACAAGCACATCAAAGAATTAAGAGAGGACGCCGACTGTACACAGCAGTCTGTAGCATCCCTGCTGAACGTGACGCAGGCTACCTATTCTCGCTACGAGAGTGGTGCATCGGATATCCCGACCCCCCTGCTCATCACACTGGCAAAGCATTATAAAACCAG
>CAYQRI010000060.1:0-2443 GCA_964420085.1 uncultured Ruminiclostridium sp. | reverse complement strand
CCCATATGAATGGCATCCCAAATCTGCCCACTCTGCGAGGCATCGCCCAGAGAAACCACACGGTCACAAATCCCCTGCAAGCGATCCCCATAGGGGCGGGCGGGCTTTGTTCCCAACGCCAAAACCACACGGTCGCAGGGATAAACGTAGGTCTCTCCTGTTTTGCTGTCCTGAAACCAAATGCGATCTGTCCCGATTTTAGTCAAGGTACGACCGCAAAGCAGCATGACATTGTTGATGTCCAAAACCGCCGTCACAGCGTTGCGGTTGGAGCCTTGGACACCCGGCGCCAAGCGAGCCGCAGCTTCTAAGACCATCACGGCATTGTTTCGGGTGCGTTCGGAGAGAATTTCTGCGGTCTCCAAGCCTGTCATACCCGAGCCGACAACCACAACGCTTTCCTCTCGTACGTCCACCCGTCCCAAAATAATATCGGGGGGTGTGCAGACCATGGGGCTGTCTACCCCCTCAATGGAAGCGGGCAAAGCGGGGCTTCCTCCCGTGGCATCCAGAATTGCATACGGCTTTTTTGCCTGCAATTCTTCGAGTGTGGGTGTCGTATGGAAACAAAAGGTCACACCCGCCTGTGTACAGCGGCGGATCAAGCTGTCGATGAGCCACTCGACCTTTTCCTTGCGTGGGGTTTTGGCTGCCAATCTGAGCTGACCGCCGGGCACCGCCTCTTTTTCAAAAAGCAAGACGGAAAAACCACGCCGTGCAGCAATCCAAGCCGCTTCCATACCGGCGGGGCCCGCCCCCAAAACGATGACCAAGCGACCGTCACCATCCTGCTTACAGGCGGGTGCGCTTGCTTCATAGCCGGTTTCAGGGTTCACGGAACAGCTGATGTGTCCCACCTCCCCATACTTTGCCAGACAGCCCATACAGGAAATACAGGGCAAAATTTCTGTATCACGACCACTCAGGGCTTTTTCTGCCCAGCTTGGATCTGCCAAATGGCTGCGCACGGAGCCGACAAAATCCAACACACCGTCACGCAGGAGCCGCTCGGCATAGGCAGGCTCCCGAATCACCGCCACGCCCAAAACGGGAATGGAAACCACAGCCTTCACCGCCTTGGGCAGATGCTTTCTCCATCCCTGCGGATAGTACATCGGCTCCACACTCTGGCTGAGCTTGCTGTCGGTGCCGGAAGCCGTAGCATTGATGGCATCGACACCCCAAGACTCTAAACACTGACAAATCTTGATTCCGGTGTCTGGATGATAGCCTTCCTTGCCAATGTATTCTTCAACGGAAACACGAAACATCAGAGGAAAATCCTTGCCGCAGGCGGCACGAATGGACGCTACGATTTCCTTTAAAATGCGGGTACGGTTTTCTAAGCTTCCGCCATAGTCATCGGTACGATGATTGGTAGCAGGGCTTAAAAAGCTGTTGAGAAGATAGTGGTGGGCGGCGTGTACCTCTACGCCGTCAAAGCCTGCGTCCTTGATGCGACGTGCCGCTTCTCCGAACTGCTGCACGATTTCGGCGATATCTGACGAGCTTGCTTCCTTCGCCACGCCTCTATTTTTTCCCCGTGCGGGAGAGGCGGACAGAATTTCATCCGGATTGAGCTTGGGGTCAGCGTTGGCGCCCGGGTGAATCAGTTGGGCGAAAATCTTGGTTCCGTAGGGGTGCACCCGTTCCGCCAGCGCACGAAAATCCGCAATTGTTTCCTCTCTGGTCGCATACAGCTCTTTTTCAAAGAGAACGCCGTTTCGTTCATTCACGCAAACCATTTCGGTGATGATGAGACCCACGCCGCCTTTGGCTCTCGCTTCGTAATACGCCAACATCGCCTCGGTCATGGTGCCGTCCTCTTTGGTGAGGGAGGCAGAAGCTGCTGTCATGACCATGCGATTTTTCAAAACAAGGGTTCCAATGCGTCCCGGTGCGGCGAGGTGTTCATACATAGCGGCAGCTCTCCTTTTTCTCTGGATTATTCCGTCTGGGTTTCTTCCGATTTTATATTGTCTGACGTGGTTTCTTCCGGTGCAGTGGTTTTGTTTGCTTTGTCGGTGGCTTCCTTTTCTTCTCTCAGCTCCTGCTTGCGTTCTTTTTTCAGCTGGTTGAGATATTCCGGCGGCACGACATTAGAGCCGGTGGGATTCATAATATAGGCACGAGCCTTATGTGCTAGTTCCTCATTGGAGGGATGGATGACCACCAGATTATTTTCATAGGCATACCAGAAGCTACGTTTCACGTCGGGCATTTCCTTGGTGATGAGCTGCAAAGATGCCATACGCAAGGGTGTAGCGGCGCTATAGACCACATCCTGAATATCGGTAAAGGGAATGACCCGTTCATTGGTTTCCATTTTCGTTTTGGTGAGACAGCGCATCACGCAGTAATCGACATGGACATCCAAGCGAGAGGAGCCGCCGGGAATCCAGAAGATGAGTCCTTTTCGTGTCTTTCGCCGTATTTCTTCTTG
>CAYQRI010000059.1:0-9881 GCA_964420085.1 uncultured Ruminiclostridium sp. | reverse complement strand
GCTCACAAACGCCGTTGACCACTTCCTCGTTTGCCAGCACGCACTTACAGGAGGTACACCAGTTGACGGGCATGGAGGTTTTATATGCCAAGCCCTTTTTGAAAAGCTGGAGGAAAATCCACTGCGTCCATTTATAATAGGTCGGGTCGGTGGTATCCACCACACGCTCCCAATCGAAGGAATACCCGAGCATTTTGAGCTGCTGGGTAAAGTTTGCGATGTTCTGCTGGGTCACCTCCGCAGGGTGGACATGATTCTTGATGGCGAAGTTTTCGGTGGGCAGACCAAAGGCATCATAGCCCATGGGGAGCATGACGTTATAGCCGTCCATGCGGTGCTTTCTTGCCACCACGTCCATAGCGGTATAAGGACGGGCGTGTCCCACATGAAGCCCCTGTGCGGAGGGATACGGGAACTCGACCAATGCATAAAACTTCGGCTTTTCGCTGCCGTTTACGGCATGATTTGCGTTTTCTTTGCTCCAACGCTCCTGCCATTTGCGTTCAATTCGGTTAAAATCGTACTTCAATCTAATCACACGTTCCTCTCTGATTTGGAAGGAGACACCGCCAAACGGCGGCATCTCCTTTTCTTTTTATGAGAAGCAATCGGCGGAAAAAAATTCCTCTTATGCTTCGTTAGCCTGTAAAATCTCTTGCAGGTCCACGACCTTCGCATCCTGCCATAGTCGATCCAGGTCATAAAATTCCCGTGCCTCAGGAGAGAACAGGTGAACCACCACATCGCCGTAATCCTGGAGAATCCAAGTACCGCCGCGGTGTCCCTCCACATGATGGGGGGGGATGTTGTTGTCCTTCATTGCCTTTTCTGCTGCATCTGCCAAGGCCTTGAGCTGAGGGGCTGAATTGCCCGTACATAAAACAAAATAGTCGGCTAGGCTGGTCACGCCATTGGTCTCCAAAACAAGGATATCTTTTCCCTTTTTGCTGTCCAAGGCCTTCGCCAAGCAAACTGCCATTGCATTTGGTTCCATCGTATCTTCCTTTCTCATGTGGGGGCAAAGGGGTGTTCCCTCCCCCACTTATTCCGTTTGATCGGCAGAGCCTGTCAGGGTATCTACCGTTGTTGCATGGATGATGTGCTGCATATCCGATGTGATATCGCTGGTATAGGGGTTCATATATTGATTGACCAGATTCAAAAGCACCTGATCGTTCACAAACACATAGGACTGATTATTTTTGTAGGTGGAGCTCCATTTGGTACCTGTGGGATCCCCCGGAAGATTGTGGAATCGGATGGAATCCCCCTTCACGCCAAGAGCCTGCTCGGCAAACCAAATCATCTCCCCATAGTTTAGGTTACTTTCCAGATTTTGATCCACGACTTTTATTATATCGATCAATCTTGTGATGGTGCCCAAGGAAAGCATCTGCTTAGCCATTGCTTTGAGGAAGCTGTGCTGCACCTCCACTCTGCCGATATCACCCACAGAGAGAGATTCCCCGCTGTTATTTTTCCGCCAACGCAGGAGCTTCACCGCATCCTCGCCGCTGAGATGCTGCGGTCCTTTTTTGAAATGGATGTGCAAATCCTGTGTCGGGTCGTCGTAGTCCATGTTATAGGGCACATCGTAGGTCACGCCGCCCATAGCGTCCACCAAAGCGGGAATCATGCTGAGTTCGACCACGAAGTGATAGTCAGGGACATAGCCGATCAGGTTTTTGATCTGCTTTTGCAGCCCTTCCAGCCCTTGGCGATTATAGACGGAGTTAATTTTGGAAATATCCCAAGGGACATCCACCATAGTATCCCGATAAATACTGAGGATATCAATGGTGCGATTTTTCACGTCATAGGCACCGACCATAATGGTGTCGGTATTGCCGCCGCCGCCGTCGTCACGTCCAACCAGAAGGAAGGTATAGACATCCTGTTTGCGATCCTTCCCCAAGGCGTCGGGGTGTGTGCCCTGTTCTTGGGTTTGTCCTTGGCTCTGTGCTTGGGAGGGAAGCTTTGGGGGGCGGACAAGGACGCCATGCACAGCAAAGGCAAGCGCCGCAAGGATGAAAAGTACAATGAGCAGGATACGGAGCGTTTTCCGTTTTTTACTTCTCGGTGCGGCGGTGCGACTCGAACGGCTCCCAGACGGCGGTTTTCGTTCCCCACCGAAGGACGGCGAAGGACGGTAGTCCTCGCCCTCTCTGGAACGGTCTCTCGGTGACCGCTCCTCGCCATAGGCATCCGCACGGCGGCGGCGTGGTGGTTGCTCGTCCTCATAGGGATCCACACGGCGACTGTGCATTGCTTGGTCGGCTTCGTCTTCATAGAGATTCACACGGCGGTCGCGAGATACACAGTCGTCTCTGCGGTTGAGATGTGCTCTCTCCTCATGGTAACGCTCTCGGTCGCTTGTATACCGCTGACCATCCCCCCACGGGTTTTGATCCCGTTTGCTTTGGTTACTTTCCCAGAAGGGTGCATCGTCTTCTATTTCTTCCTGCTGGATGCGGTGATAAATGCTGCGCTGCACCTCATCATAGACCGCATCCTGCTGCCGGTCTCTATCGTCGTCCCATGCAGGATAGTCGTCTTTTGGGGGGCGTTTCATTGCACTCTGCCTTTCAATTCGTCCAAGGTACCTTGGGTGTTTTTATGGATAGGAACCTTGCGTTCGAGCAGCTCCTCTATGGTCATGGAGAGTCCCAAAACCATCGCCTTGTCCAAGTCCTCCCAGACCAAGCGGCGCAGCTCCTCCACGCCGTCAAAGTCACGGGTCGGTTCCATGTAATCTGCCAAGTAGAGAATTTTTTCAAAGGTGGTCATGCCGGGCTTTCCTGTTGTGTGACAAAAAATGGCATCATAGACCTCCTGCGGTTCTCCAAAGACGTATTTTGCCAGAGCGGCGCCGGTCTTGGCGTGCAAAAACTTCACCGATACCCGCTCCAGCGCATCCAGCTCGATGCCGTATTTCTCGCACACGGCAAGCTGCTGCTCCAATGCCCAATACTTGGTGCAGTCATGCAAAATGGCAGCACGCCGTGCGCGGGTCTCATCCACGCCCCAAAATTTTGCCAAGGCAACCGCTGTCTCCTCGGTTCCACGGATGTGCGGCACACGCTTCGCTTTCACCATAGAATAGGAAACGGCACGCAGATGCTTGTCGCTGAGCTGCTGCAAGTCCGCTTTGGTGCCAAACAGACCTTCCTTGAGGATGTAACCGTAAACCGATGCCCAAAGAAACTGTGCAGGGTCTACGTTTCCGCCGCTCCACTCCACCTGCAGCATCCGCCGCAAATCACGAGAGGAAATCTCTGTGATTTTGGGGAGCGCAATCAGCATCGTACGGGCATGGAAGCGTTCGTCTAAATACTGGCATTGTTCTTCGAATACCTCTCGGGTATCATCCAAATTGCGGGCAAAGGCTGCCACACCGGCATATTGGAAAATTCGTTCGGGCTGGTACCAATTCTGCACTGTGAGGAACATATCGGTTCCCATCAGCAGCCAAAGCTCGTCCTCGGGAAATTCTTCGCTGAGCTGCTCCACGGTATCTGCCGTATAGCTTTTGCCCTCTCGCTTCAGCTCCAAGTCAGAGGCTTCCGCACGGGGGCCCAGTCCATCTGCCACTAGTCTGGCCATCTCCAGCCGCTGCTGCTCGGAAGCGGCATCTGACGGTAGCTTCTTATGGGGTGGCTCTTTGTCGGGGATGATGAGCAGTCGGTCCAGTCCCAGCTGCTCCATGGCTGCCTTTGCCGCTTCCATATGTCCCAGGTGGGGTGGGTCAAAGGTTCCGCCATAAATTCCGATTTTCACGAACTAATCACCTGCTTTATTTCTCCGGGCGTATCTGGGGCTTTGGGGAGCCTCATCCGTTTCCTTATTTTTTCGGACGCTTTACCAGAACAATTTTATCTTTTTTATCCTTCTTATGGCTCTCACGATAGAGCACAAATTTGGTTCCGATCACCTGCACAGGCTCGCTTCTGGTCAGCTTTGAGAGCTGTTCACACGCTTCCCGTGCCGTCAGCATGGCACTTTCGAGCACACGGCATTTCACCAGCTCCCGTGCCTCCAGGGCTTCGTTTGCCTGTGCCACGAGGTTTTCCCCCATGCCGTCTTTTCCGATGTGGACAATGGTATCCAAGCTGTTGGCGAGTCCACGCAGCTGTGCTCTTTGTTTACTGGTCAATTCCATGCAGTTTTTTCTCCCATTCTTCTTTGAAGCTCCGCAGGGCATTTCCCCTGTGCGAGCGTTTATTTTTTTCTTCGGGTGTGAGCTGTGCCATGGTTTTGTTCAACTCTGGCAGATAGAAAACGGGGTCATAGCCAAAGCCGCCGCTGCCGGTGGCAGACTGCGCCAACACGCCGTGGCATCTTCCCTCTGCCAAAACCTCACTCCCGTCGGGGAATACGCAGCAAATGCTGCTTTGAAAATAGCAGGCTCTGTCTGTGTTCCCCTCCATGTTTTGCAGCAGAAGCTGCCACCGCTCGGTGTCATTGAGTCCCTCTCCGCCATAGCGGGCGGAATAGATGCCGGGCGCACCGTTTAGGGCAGGCACCACCAAGCCGGAGTCATCGGCAATGGCAGGAAGCCCCGTCGCTTGCATGACCGCCTGCGCCTTGATGCGGGCATTTTCTGCGAAGGTTTCTCCGGTTTCCTCTGGCTCCAAGGCGACGCCCACCTCATCCTGAGAGAGAACCTCGACCCCAAGCTCGGATAGAATCGCCCGCATTTCTGCAATTTTCTTTTGGTTGTGGCTGGCAAGCACCGCTTTCATCGTGTTTCTCCCTTCCATACTGCCCGCTGTATCGCTTGGATGGTAGAAATCCCCTCGGCACAAAGAGAAACCAAGGTCTGCTGCTCTGCAATCGTGAAGGC
The DNA here is from genome assembly GCA_964420085.1 of uncultured Ruminiclostridium sp. Lineage (GTDB taxonomy): Bacteria > Bacillota > Clostridia > Oscillospirales > Oscillospiraceae > Evtepia. The sequence continues at coordinate 5,038 of CAYQRI010000059.1, read as the reverse complement.
ACGACCTTCGCCTGTCCCCTGTATCTCCACCAGCTCGCCTTCGCCTGTCATGACGCAGTTGAGGTCAACCATAGCGGAGGAGTCCTCCTCATAGCAGAGGTCGAGCATAGGCACGTCATCGACGATTCCAGCAGAGACCGCAGCCACATAGGTTTGGATGGGTGAAGCCGTCAGCAAGCCCTGCTCCATAAGCTTCTGACACGCCAGTGCCAAGGCGACAAAGCCACCTGTCACGGAGGCGGTGCGGGTCCCGCCGTCGCCCTGCAAGACGTCGCAGTCGATGGTGATGGTACGTTCACCCAGCTTTTTCATATCGACGGCGGCACGGAGGGCACGACCCACCAAGCGCTGAATTTCCGCCGAACGGGGCGAGAGCTTCCCCTTCGAAATATCCCGTCTGGTACGCTCTCGGTTGGCACGGGGGAGCATAGAGTATTCCGCCGTCACCCAGCCCTCACCGAAGGGGACATGGGGCGGCGTACGCTCCTCCACGCTGGCGGTGCAGAGCACCTGCGTCTTGCCGCAGCGAATGAGACAGCTCCCCTCTGCAAACTCATTAATATGGGGAATGATCTCCAACGGGCGAAGCTCATTATTTTTTCTTCCGTCAATGCGAGCCATAGCTTGTTCCTTTCTGTGCTTGGCGGCTTTGCCGATGGCATCGCCTCCAAGTAGATACACTTACACCAGAGCCTCGGTAAATTCCACGGGGTCAAAGGGCTGCAGGTCGTCGATTCCTTCGCCCAAGCCGACGAATTTGACCGGCACGCCCAATTCCTTGGCGATGGCCAAAACAACGCCGCCCTTTGCGGTGCCGTCCAGCTTGGTGAGGACGATACCGGTGATGCCGGCGCTTTCGCCAAACTGCTTTGCCTGAATCAGTCCATTTTGTCCTGTGGTGGCATCCAAGACCAAGAGAACCTCCTTGGTGCTGGTTTCCCCCTCACGGTCGATGACTCGGCTGATTTTATTCAGCTCGTTCATGAGATTTTGTTTGTTGTGCAAACGACCTGCGGTATCCACTAAAACGACATCGGTTTTTCTTGCACGGGCGGCATTCATGGCATCGAAGACCACGGCGGCGGGGTCGGAGCCTTCCCCATGCTTAATGATATCCACCTTCGCACGATCTGCCCAGATACTGAGCTGGTCGGCGGCGGCGGCACGGAAGGTATCCCCTGCGGCGAGCAGGACACGATTCCCCTGATTCTTCAAGAGGTTTGCCAGCTTGCCGATGGTGGTGGTTTTCCCCACCCCATTGACTCCGATCATCAAAATGACGGCGGGCTTACCGGCAAGCGCCAAGGTTGGCTCGCCCACCTGCAGCATCTCGACCAAAATAGTGCGCAGACACGCCTTCACCGCCTCTGGGTCCTTGATTTTTTGTTCCTTCACACGCCGTCTGAGTTCCTCGACGGCCTCCATTGTGGTATCCATACCCATATCAGAGAGGATGAGGGCTTCTTCCAATTCCTCAAAGAAATCTTCATCCACGGAAAAAAAGCCAGAAAAAATACTGAGCTTTTTAATTTTACTAAACAGTCCCATCGGAGCTTCCTCCTCCTTGACGCAAATTTCCTTTTTGGTTCTTACCATTATAGCAATTCTACTTTAACTTTGCAACGGAAAGAGAAAAAAAGCCCGCATTTGAACAGGAGCGACACAGAAAAGCCCGTTCTTCCTGCCATCCTTTCCCATCCGTTCAAAATCCTACCGTTTAACCCAAACGCTCTTGTGCATAATGCACGGAATCCATGGCATCGGCTGCATAATAATCTGCCCCGATTTGTGTGGCGTACTCCTGCGTGATCACAGCACCGCCCACAAAAACCTTGCAGGAAAGCCCCGCTGCCCGCAGCTGTGCTATGGTCTCCTTCATATAAGGTGCGGTGGTGGTCATCAGGGCAGAAAGCCCCACAAGAGGAATTTTGCGTGCCCGTGCGGTCTCCACGATGGTTTCGGGGCTGACATCCTTGCCCAAATCCAGCACACGGAAGCGGTAGCTTTCCAGCAGCACCTTGACAATATTTTTCCCAATATCGTGAATGTCGCCCTTGACGGTCGCCAAAATAATCTGCGCCTCTCCGCTGGCTTCCTCTATGGGAAGATATCCCCTGAGCACACCAAAGGCGAGCTTGGCCGCCTCTGCACTCATGAGAAGCTGCGGCAAAAACAGGGCACCCTGTTCAAAGCCCAGCCCCACCTCATCCAAGGCAGGTACCAGCTCTCCATTGATGATATCCAAAATATCCCGTCCACTGTCCGCCAAGCGCTTTGCCTCGGTTTCGGCGGTGTCCTTCAAGCCCTTGCAGACCGCCGCACGCAAAGAAACCGTTGGTTCCGCCGCTTTGGGTGTTGGGGCGGCTTCCTCGCCAAATTGCTGCATATAAACCCTGCACTGTGCATCCAAGCCGCACAACGCACGGTAGGTATGGTAGGACTGCATCATGGGGGCACTCATGGGATTGATGATAGCGGCATCCAAGCCGCTTTGCAAGGCCATTGTAAAAAAGCTGCGATTCAGCTCTTCCCGACGGGGCAGACCGAAGGAGACATTGGAGACCCCCAACGCCGTTTTGACGCCCAATTCCATCTTGGCACGGCGGATGGTTTCGAGGGTGACGTTTGCATTCTCGCCCCCCGCACTGACAGGCATCGTCAAGCCATCCACCAAAAGCTCCCGCCGCCGAATGCCAAGGGCTTCGGCCTTGGCGATGATTTTCTTGGCAATGGCAAGCCGACCTTCGGCTTGTTCGGGAATGCCGTCGTCGTCCAAGGTCAGGCAGACCAAGGCACCGCCGTATTTTTTCACAAGGGGCAGAATTGCGTGCAGGCTCTCCGCCTTGCCGTTTACGGAATTGATGAGTGGCTTGCCGTTATAGCGGCGCAGGGCACGTTCCATCGCCACGGGATCGGAGGTATCGAGCTGCAAGGGCAGGGCGGTGACCTCCTGTATGCTCTCCATCGTTTTTGTCAGCACGGAAGGCTCGTCCAGCCCCGGCAAGCCGACGTTGACATCCAAAATATGCGCCCCGTTTTCCTCTTGCTTGAGGGCTTCGTTCAGGACATAGCCCCCATCCCCTTCCCGCAGGGCGGCTTGCAGCTTTTTCTTGCCTGTGGGGTTGATGCGCTCCCCGATGATGACGGGGTTTGTCCCGCTCAATTCCACCGCCTGACAGTAGGAGGATACCAAGCAGCTTTGTTTTTCTGCGGGCACGGGCAACGGAATCTCCCGTGTCCGCTCAATGAGCGCCCGCAGATGTGCCGGGGTTGTGCCGCAGCAGCCACCCAGCAGGGTTGCCATCGGTGCCAGCACCGCCATTTGCTCGGCGTAGTCCTCCGGGGACAAATCATAGACAGCTTCACCGTTTTCGCTGTGAGGCAGACCGGCATTGGGCTGGAGCAGCAGCGGCGTGGAGCTATCCGCCCACAACGCACGGAAGGTTTCTTCCATCTCCTTGGGACCCAAGCCACAGTTTAGACCAAACACGTCAACCCCCAAGCCCTCCAACAGCGAGACCGCCACACGGGGCGTACCGCCGGTGAGCAGCTTCCCGCTTCCGTCGAAAATGAAGCTTGCCAAAATGGGAAGGCGGCTGTTTTCCTTGGCTGCCACGACTGCCGCCTTCATTTCGTAGCTGTCGCTCATGGTTTCGATGAGAATGGCATCGGCACCCGCTTTTTCCGCTGCCTTTATGGTTTCGGCAAAGAGGGCAACCGCCGCCTCGAAGTCCAAATCTCCATAGGGCTTCAGCAGCTTGCCTGTGGGACCGATATCCGCACAGACATAGGCATCGTCAATTTTCGCTTGCTGCATCGCCGCACGGACGTTTCCGACCGCCGCCTGCATGACCTCTTCCACCGTCACCCCAAACGGTTTCAGCTTCAACGCATTGCAGCCGAAGGTATTGGTGGTAATCAAGCGGCAGCCGACGTCCAAATAGGCTTTGTGGAGCTTTTGCACCGCCTGTGGATTTTGCAAGCTCCAAACATCGGGGAGCAGACCCTCGGGCAGACCTTCTGCCTGCAAGAGGCTCCCCATACCGCCGTCTAAATACAGGCGGGTTTCCTGCATGGCGTTCAAGAGTGGTTTCATTCTCAATACCTCCTTTTGTAATGAGCAGCGACTTCCGTCGCCGAAAGATACACCCGCCCACGGGGCGGGGACGGCGGCGGTCTACGACCGCCTTGAGATTGCCCCACCACGGGCGGGGGACGAGGGTGCCCTCGCCGGGCGGGGCAAGGCTTTCTCCAGAGAAAGCCTTGAGAAAGAGCGGCAAGGGGTGCGCCCCTTGCATCCCCGTGGGAGAATTTGTCGTCGCTGCCGCTCCTCCGTTTTGGCATCGTGGCACAGTGGAAACGGTAATGCCACACAACTCAATAAGCGGTGCCAAGATTTGGTTTCCGTATTTTTTGCAACAAATATGTAATCCTGAATTTTCAAAAAATCTAGTCTTTCACTTATCGTCGCACCAAAAGAGTATCCAAATCTTGGAACAACGGATGGGCGGTATAGAAGGTCGAACGCTTCCACTGTGACACAAAGTCAGGCGGAGGAGCGGGAGCGACGACTTAATCGTCCCCGGGATGCAAGGGGGCGCACCCCCTTGCTGCTCTTTCCGTCTGCTTTCTACATCGAAGCGTCCGAGCCGTCTCGCCGCTGGCTAAGACCCGAAGCGGAGCAGAAAGCGGAGGAAAGCCCCGCAGGGGATTTTCGCAGCTTTCTGTGCAGTCGTAGGGGCTTAGAGCAGCGACAAGCGAGACGCGCGAGGCGTGACAGGAGAGAAAGCGGACAACCCCCGCCCGGGTAGGGCGACGTCCCCCGGCGACCGAAGTCGCCGCAACCCCCGTCCCCGCCGTGGTGGGCAAAACGCACCACTCCCCCCTTGGGAATAAAAATTGATTGACGCACAGCCAACCGATCTCGAGATTAAAAGCGGCTTTCCGCCGCCCGCTGGAAGGGGCAGTCGGTTTTGTTGCAGCGCATACAGTGATGTACACACGCTTCTTCCCTTCGGTCACTCAGCCCGACCACCGC
>CAYQRI010000058.1:0-10141 GCA_964420085.1 uncultured Ruminiclostridium sp. | reverse complement strand
TAGTCCTCTGCGTCGTTTTCGTCGTCACCGTCCTGATTGTCATTCATCAGGGCACGAGCAGAAAGGGAAACCTTCTTCCGCTCGAAGTCGATCTCGGTGATCTTGACATCGATCATCTGACCTTCTTCCAGAACATCGCCGGGCTTATCGATGCGGTGATCTGCGATCTGGGAGATGTGGATCAGGCCGTCGACACCGGGAACGATTTCAGCAAAAGCGCCGAAGGTCATCAGCTTCACCACACGGACGGAAGCCACAGCACCCACGTCATAGGTATCGGTGAACTTCTCCCAAGGATTCTGGCTGCGATCCTTCATACCCAGAGAGATCTTTCTCTTTTCGGGATCAAAGGCAATGACATAAACCTCGACCTGATCGCCGACAGCAACGACCTCAGCAGGATTCTTGATACGGCTCCAAGAGAGCTCGGAAACGTGAACCATGCCGTCCACGCCGCCGATGTCAACGAAGGCACCATAGGAGGTCAGGGACTTGACCACACCGTCGTACTTCTTGCCGACCTCGATGCTGCTCCAGACCTCGGAAGCCTTTGCTGCACGAGCCTCAGCCTGAACGGCACGGATGGAGCCGACCACACGGCGACGGGAGCGGTTGACCTCGGTGATCCGCAGCTGGACACGCTGTCTGATCATCTCGGACAGGTCAGCACCACGGGGCATACCAGTCTGAGAAGCGGGGACAAAGACACGAATGCCCTTGACGTTGACCACGATGCCGCCCTTGTTATCCTCGGTGACAAGACCTTCCATGGTGGTCTTTTCCTCGACGGCGGTCTCAATGGTATCCCAATTCTTGACGGTATCCAAACGCTTCTTGGAAAGGGTAGCAACGCCTTCCAAGTCGTTCACACGCATGACGTAGGTCTCAATTTCCTCACCGATCTTCACGATATCCTCGGGCTTAACGCTGGGATCGTCGGTCAATTCGGAAATGGGAATATAGCCTGCGTGCTTGGTGCCCAGGTCAACATTGACTTCGGTTGCCGTCATGCCGGTCACGACGCCGGTAACCTTGTCTCCCGTATTTAAAGTTTTGATCGATCTTTCCAGCATATCGGCGAAAGATTCTTCGATCTCCATATCCTTGTTCAGTTCTTCGCTCATTTTAACAATGACCTCCTTTATTATCCACCCCGGTGTAGATGCCCCGGCGGTGATTCCCACAGAAGCTACCCCGCTCACCATCTTTCGATCGAGCTCTCCAGCCCGGCTGATGTGGTATACCAGCGGACAATGTGCCCGGCATAACTCAGCGAGTCGGGTCGTATTGGAGCTTTTCCGGTCACCGATGACGATCATCGCGCCGCAGCGCTCTGCCAAACTCTGTGCTTCTGATTGCCGCTTACAGGTAGCATTGCATATTGTATCAAAAATTTCCGCATTTGTACACTCTTTTTTTACTTTTTCTCTGCATGGATTCCAAATTCTATCGGTTGATGTAGTTTGCGAAACCATGGTGATTGGTTTTTGGTGAATTTCTTTGTTTTCAACAAGAAATTGCTCCAATTCTTCACAATTTCTACATACCTTTGCATTCTCGCACCAGCCGGCAATGGCCTCCACCTCGGGATGCTCTGGTGCTCCGATGATGATGACCTGTCGTCCGTTTCTGGAAGCCTCAGAAACGATGCTGTGAATTTTGGATACCTTTGTGCAGGTGGCATCTGCCACAGCGCAGCCCAGTTCCTCCAGCCTTTGATAGGTGCATTTCGCTTCTCCGTGAGAACGGATGATCACGCCGCAGCCCTTCTTCACTTCCTCCAAGGAGGAAACGCAGTCCACCCCGCGGGCTTTGAGGTCTGCAACCACATGATCGTTGTGAATGATGGGACCCAGCATCACATACGGCTCACCGCTTTGGGCGATGCGCTCTGCCAAATCCACGGCACGGCGAACCCCAAAGCAAAAGCCGGCAGATTTTGCCAATAAAATCTCTTGCATTTCGATTGTTTGTACCCCTTTTGATTCATTTAAAACTTTCGCAATACTGATGTCAAAAATCACCAGCAGTTTCGCCCAGTGCCCGAATCCGCTCCATGATCCCCTCGGTGGCTATTTTGTAATCCTCGGCCGTTGCCCGACGAGTTTCCGTAAAGGGATGATAGGGGGTGCCGATGATGACCTTCGTGCGGTGAAAGAGCTTCCGCTCGGCGGAAATATAAACCGGCAAAACGGGAAGTCCGGTACGAATCGCCAGCATAGCGGCGCCGGTTTTTCCTTCTCCGATTTCTTCATTTCGTGTCCCTTCGGGGAAAATCAGGAGCTTTTCTCCGCCCTTCAGCGCACGCAACGCCGTCTTGACTGCGCCCACATCAGCTGCGCCGCGCTTCACAAAAATGAGAAAGTCCAGCTTATTTAAAATAGCACCAACGACGGGAAAGTGTCGAACCTCCTCCTTTGCCATAATCCAAATTTTATCCTTTGGGGAAAAGGAGTAAATCAGATAGAAGGGGTCGGAATTATGGGCGTGGTTGGGGCAGATCACTGCACCGCCCGCCGGAATATTTTCCTTGCCGTAGGTTTTTCGCAGGGTAAACAGCGTCCCAAGATTAAAAAACACACGGCTTACGGAATGGACAACTTGATATACAGTCACAGCTTTATGTTCTCCTTCACAATGGTGTACAGTGCTTCCACACTTTCCTCCAAGCTGAGGTCAGAGGTATCCAGCTCGATGGCAGCCTCCGCCTTTTTCAGTGGTGCCACAGAACGGGTTGCATCGGCGTGGTCACGGGCAAGCATCTGGGAGAGCACCTCGGAAAACGGCACCCGCTCCCCTTTTTCTTCCAGCTCCCTGCAGCGGCGCTCGGCTCGTTTTTCTGCGGAGGCGGTGAGGAAAATTTTCACCTCTGCGTTTGGCAAAACCACGGTTCCAATGTCTCGTCCATCCATCACGACGGACTGTTTCTTTGCCAAGTCTCGCTGCATATCAAGCAAAAAGGCACGCACCGAAGGAATGGCAGAAACCAAGGAGGCGTAACGGGACACCTCATTTTTTCGAATCGCCTGCGTCACATCCTCCCCGTTCATGGTCATATGCTGCAAGCCGTCCTCGTCTGTGTGCATGGAAAGCGCCAGCGCAGGGAGCTTGGAAATCACCTGTTCGGGCTGGGCGCAATCGCCGCCCTGACGGGTCACAAACAGCCCCACGGTGCGGTAAATCGCACCTGTATCGACATACAGAATCCCCAATCGAGCCGCAAGACGCTTTGCCAATGTGCTTTTTCCGGCACCGGAGGGACCATCAATGGCTATACTATACGGTGTCATAGTAGACCTCTCTTTCTGCTTGTATGATTCGACAGAATATCAAAACTGCCATTCTGTGTCAAGAGAAAACCCTCTCCTTTCAGAATGACAGTTTTTGTTTACTGTGTTTGCTCTGCGACATAACGTGCCGCAGCTTCACCGGCAACCTTGCCGGTACACCAAGCAATTTGCAAATTAAAGCCGCCGGTATAGGCATCCACATCGATGACCTCTCCGGCAAAAAACAGACCGGGCGCTTTTTTAGACATCATCGTCCCGGGGTCAATCTCGCCCGTTTTGACACCGCCGGCGGTGACGATTGCCTCCCTCACCGGACGGGTTCCTTCCAGCGGAATGGTCAGATGCTTCATGGTCTCTATCAGACGGCGGCGCTGTGCCTTGGTCAGTGTGTTGACAGGCAAGTCCGGTGGAATTTCTGACCGCTCGCAGAGAATCGGCACCATTCGACTGGGAGAAAGTCCTTCCAGAAGATTATGAAACGCCTTGTTGGGTGCCTGTGCGATATCCCGTAAAATACGGGCTTCGAGCTTGGCTTCATCCAAGGCAGGCTTCAGGTCGATGCTTGCCACATACTGTTCCTTACTCCAATCGCCGTGGGCGCTGGCGCTGAGCACCAAGGGGCCGGACAGTCCAAAATGGGTAAAGAGCATCTCCCCTTGTTCCTCAAAGACGACCTTCTTTTTCTTTGTGGTCTTGATGGTGAGGGTGACGTTTCGAAGGGACAAGCCCTGCATACGGGCACAGGTATCGCCCGCCTCCACCAAGGGCACAAGTGATGCCTTAGGGGGCACGATTTTATGCCCGAGTGACTCTGCCAGCGTGTAGCCATCTCCCGTGGAGCCGGTGGCAGGATAGGACACCCCGCCGGTGGCGACAATGACGGCGGCCGCAGGGATCCTTTCATTTTCCAACAGGACACCAGTCACCAGACCCTTTTCCACAGAAAGTCCCACAGCCCGTCCCCGACGCAGGAAAACACCGGCTCTTTTCATCGAAAAGAACAAGGCATCGATGACATCAGCGGCTCGATCCGAGACTGGGAAGACCCGTCCGCCCCGTTCGGTTTTCAGCGGCACACCCAAGCCCTCAAAGTATTCCATCACGGCCGCCGGGGGAAAGCGTGTCACCGCACTGTAAAGGAAGCGGCTGTTGCGGGGCACATGGCTCAAAACGCCTTCAGGCGTGGTGTTGTTGGTCAGATTGCAGCGGCCCTTTCCGGTGATATAGAGCTTTCGCCCCACTTTTTCGTTCGGCTCTATCAGGATTACGTTTGCCCCTGCACGTCTGGCCGAAAGGGCTGCCATCATGCCGGCGGCACCGCCGCCCAAGACCACAACGGTCGTTTCTGTCATTGATTTTCTTCCTCCATGCTGACGAACACGCCATATTCATCCCAGATTCTTTCCAGACGCTCGAAGTGATGCACAACGTCGGACTTATTGCGTGCAATTGCAACCAAAAGGGAGTTGATTAAGCTAAGGGGGGCCACCAAGGAGTCAACAAAGGAGGCCATGTCACTTTTTGCAAGGAGCACATAGTCGGCGGACTTTGCCATGCTGTTGGAGGCACTATCTGTAATGGCGATGACCTTGGAGCCACGTTCATGGGCAAAGTTAATCGCACGCACGGTTCTTCTGGAATAGCGGGGGAAGCTGAGACCGATGGTCACATCTCCCTTTTCGACCTGCACAATTTGGTCAAAAATCTCCTGATTGGCGCTCTCTCCCACATGGACGACATTATCAAACATCAGTCCGAAATAGAAGGAAAGAAATCCAGCCAGCGAGCCCGAGGAACGGGTGCCCAAGATGTAAATCTTTTTTGCTGAGACAATTGCCTCGACGGCCGCATTGAAGCTGTCTCGGTCCAGCTCCTCCAGTGTGAGACGAATCTTTTCAATATCGGACTGCATCACCGTAGAAACGACGTCCTGATTGCCGATGATATCGTTGCTAACCTCAATGCGTTGAATCGAGGTCAGCTTGTTTCGAATCATCTCCTGCAAGGCTTTTTGCATCGCAGGGTAGCCGTCATAGTTCAGCTCCGATGCAAAGCGAACCACGGTGGATTCGCTCACGTGGACCGTCTTTCCCAATTTACTGGCGGTCATAAAGGCCGCCTTATCATAAAAGGAAAGAATGTAGTTTGCAATCAGCTTTTGTCCTTTGGAAAACGTGTTCATTTTGCTGCTAATCGCAGCTAAAATATCTTTTGCCATAAATCGCCCTCCATTTTACCTTCCGCCAATCGGGAAATTCCCGGCAAGAACAACTTTTCGACGGAATTGGAAGCCCTCATCGCACGTTTTACAACAGGAATCTTCGACCGCATCGGTTGTCCTCTCAGCTTCGGCAATCATCCCCTGCATCGGAAAACGGATATAGCAGACAAAGCATTGCATCCTACGGATACAATGCCGCCGGCCGTTCCGAGACAAGGAACGTCATATTATTTGTTTCCATTATAATCCGTTTTTCAACGTTTTGCAAGAAAAAAATCATTTTCTTGCAAGAAAGTTTTCAAATCGGCAGAAGGGTGGCAGACGGTCAAAGGCTGTCCTCGGCTTATCTGTGGGAGGAGATGAGGCGCTCTCGCTCTGCTTCGGAAAGGGGACGCCATTTCCCGGGCAATAGGGCAGAATCGAGAACCAGCTCTCCCTCCCGAATGCGTTTCAGCCGCAGAACAGAAAGCCCGCACAGGTTACACATCCGTCGAATTTGGCGATTTTTTCCCTCGTGAATCACCATAGAAAGGCGGGCGCCGTTTTCCTGCTGACTCAGAAGCCGAACCTTGGCAGGACGGAGCATTTGTCCGTCCAGCTCCATGGGCTTTCCCAAGTCCTCCAAGGCCTGCATAGAAAACCCTTTCACCCATACCAAATATTCTTTTTCGACCTCATTGCGTGGATGGGTGAGCGCATTGGTCAGCTCGCCATCGTCCGTCAGGAGCAGCAGCCCCTCGGAATCCATATCCAAGCGGCCGATCGGCCAAACCCGACTCCCACAGCCCCTCACCAAATCCGCCACGGATCTTCTCCCCTGCTCGTCGGAAAGGGTGGAGACAATCCCCCGTGGCTTATACAGCATGAGGAGTGTCTGCGTCTTTTTCCGCAGCACGGGTTTTCCATCCAGGGCGATGGTATCCCGTTCGGTATCCGCCCTTGCGCCCAATGCGGCAGGCACGCCATTCACCGTAACCCTGCCTTCTGTTATGTAGGTTTCCGCACGACGACGGGAACAAATCCCTGCCGCCGACAATATTTTCTGTAACCGATCTTCCATTGAATTGCAGTCTCCATTCTATCACGTCTATCACTTCTATCCGTTCGGGTATTCCAACGGTTTCATTGCCTGCTGAAAGAGGCGCCCTAAAATGTGAAAGGGCGACTTCTCCTCTAATACATCTCGTCCGGCACCGTGTTCCCAAACAACGTAGCTCTCCCCGATGGTCTCCCCCCCCAGCGCAAAGGAAATGCCACCGGCAATTTTACCCGGGAGTACTGGAGCAGCTGCCTGTGCTTCCAAGTCAAGCTGGCGCTCCACCTGCGGCAACTCGCTCTCCCGAAGGGGATAAGAAACCTCTGTTTTCACCACGGCGGGCACAAACCGTATCAAGCTGCCCTCCACGGGAATTTGTCGTATTTCCTCTCCCTTCCCTGCCAAGACGGTACGGGGAAAGGTCTCGAAGCCATAGTCGAGCAGGGCGGTATGATCCTTCCAGTCATCGGGGTCGCTCAGGGTGACGCAAACCAAACGCTGTCCGTCCCGCTCGGCCGCCGATACGAGCGTCCGCCCTGCCTGACGGGTGTAGCCCGTTTTCATACCGATGCAGTCGGGATATTGCCACAAGAGCTTATTGTGGTTGGTAAAATTGCGTCCTTCCAACGAGATGGTTTTGGTTTGGATGATTTCCGCCACCTTTGGCGTATTCAGACAGACCGCCGCAAGGCGTGCCATATCCACAGCGGAGGCATGATGATTTTCACCGCTAAGCCCGCTTGCATCGGAAAAATGGGTGTTTGTCATCCCCAAATCCTTTGCACGTTCATTCATCCACGAAACAAAGGTTTCCACATCACCGGCACAAATGCAGGCGAGTGCAACGGCTGCATCATTACCCGAATGGAGAAGCAGTCCATAGAGGAGGGTCTCTGCTGAAATTTTTTCACCCGGCTTCAAATACAGCGAGGTTCCCTCTATGCCCGTCCATTCACGGCGCACGGTCACGGGATTTGAAAAATCCTCCAAGCATTCCACAGCGACCAGCGCCGTCATCAGCTTGGTGATGCTGGCAATGGAACGGGGCGTAGTCCCGTCCTTTTCATATAAGATGCGACCGCTGTCCACATCCATCAAAACGGCGGAGGCCGCCGAAACAGAAGGCACCTCCGCCGCATAGGAACCGACCGCAAGCCCCGGCAGCAGGGCGAGCAGCAATCCCAAGGCAATTCGTTGTTTTTTCAAGGCTAATGTTCCTCCATACCGTATGGGTTTTCCCTTAGTATGGAGAATTTTTTAGGGTTTATCCGTCTTTTCTTTTTTCTTTTCAATCATGTCCGTGATTTTAGAAACGGTGTCGGGAATCATATCGATCAGACGATCCACGCCGCTTTCGGCAGGGGCATCCATGGGCAGAACCCGCACACTTGTCCCGCTGACTACCAGAAAGCAAACGGGGGTAACCTTCAGGCCGGCACCGGCACCGCCGCCGAAGGCACGGGTCTTTTCCTGCTCTGTGGGCTTGCCAAATTCGCTTCCGCCGCTGCCGAAGCCAAAGGAGAGCTTGGAGACAGGAATGAGGGTCACGTCCCCAGCATGAATCGGCTCACCGACCACGGTATTGGGATCGATGGTCGCCCGCATTTCTTGGATGACGCCTGCCATAATCTCAGTCACAGGATGCTGTTTTTCCATTGTTATTCTTCCTTTCCTCGGCTCCCACCGAAGCCGTTTGTCTATTTTCTTTGTGTGTTCGTAGGACACGGAAGCTCTCCCACGCCATTGGCAGGAAAAGAGACAAAAGCTGCCAACCGCTGATGGAGATTCGTGCTTCTGCATAGAGAACGGGGTGTTCGATTTCATAGGAGAGGCGGATGGAAATTTCTCGTTTTTTCAAGACGAAGTGCGCCTCTAAAAATGCCATAAGCTGCTCGACGACTGCCCAAGCATAGCCATAGTGTATGGCGGCATCGGCAGGGTCCTCCTCTGCCCAATCCAAGGAGAGCAGGAGTCGGTCGATGCGCAGTGTCCCGGGGATTTTTTTTGCCACCGTCTGCAACGCAGGCAGCAAATCCCAAAAAAGCTCCAGACTTCCCGACAAAGCGGGCGAAGGCTTTTCCTGTTTCTTTTTTTGCACGGACTTTGGTTTCTTTGGCTTGGATGGGTAAAGGGAGAGCTTCAGCCAACCCAGACAAAGCTTGAGTGCGGCACCGTCCTGACCATAGCTGACCAGCACGCCATACCGAAGGAGCAGGAGCAGCAGGACGAAGAGCAGCAGTCCCAATAAAACGTAACCAAAAAACAAACCGAACCCCTCCCCTTTCCGCCAGCGGCTTCACCGCCTGTTCCCTACCTCGCCTATGCCGTGTATACTTGGGTCAGCGAAGCAAGGAAAAAATCGGGTCATAGACAAATTCTGTCCAACGCAGCATGGTGCCGAGTATCGCATCTCGTGCAGTAATCAAAAAGCCGTCGAACCAGCCAAACCACAAAATGGCCATCAGGAGAATCATGCCGTATCGCTCCAGACGCATCCATTTATAATAAAGGTCATCAGAAAGGAACATGGCCACCACCTTCGAACCGTCCAAGGGCGGGAAGGGGATGAGGTTAAAGAGTCCCAGACCGAGGTTCAGCATCAAAAGCAGATAAAAAAATTGCAGCGTGGATTGCAGGAGCATGGTTTCCCCACGCATAAGCATGACGGCATACACCGCATTCACTGCCAAAGCGGACAAAAGGGCTAGGACAAAATTGGATACAGGTCCTGCCAAAGCGGTGATTGCCATTCCTTTTTTGGGATTCTTAAAATAGCGTGGGTCGATGGGCACAGGCTTTGCCCAGCCAAACCCCGCCACGAGCATCATCAGGGTGCCGAAGATGTCCAAATGCCGCAGCGGATTGAGGGAAAGGCGGTGATTCTGCATGGCGGTGGGGTCACCAAGGCGATAGGCCGCCCAGCCATGCGAGACTTCATGCACCACCAGACAGAGCAGCACGGCGAAAATACGCAGCGCCATCGTTCCCAGTCCGAACCAATCGATTCCATGTGCAAATTGCGAAAGAGCATTCATAGCGGTCTCCCTTGGTATAGTATTCCGCAAAATGGGTGCATTCATTCCCATTCCTTTTTGCGTTTTAAGCAGAGCGGCTTTGCGCTTTGCCTTGGGCAGCGGATAGAAAGAAACCGTTTCTTGCCGAACGGCACCGCCACCTGAGTAATAAGATAGCACATTATACCAAAAAACTGTCTTTCTTGCAAGCAGACTGTTTCCATGTTTCGCTTTTCCTGTTCCACCGGACAACGGCACCGACAACGTAAAAGAATCTCCATTTTCTATATTTTTACAAAAAATATTTAAATTTTACAAGGATTTATGTCATTTATCGTCAAAATATCCCAATCAAGCTATAATAACCAAACGGTAGCACCGGAATTCGACAGCCCTCTCTTTTGGGCGCCGGCGCTCCTGTACCTACCAATCAACTGAGCCTGTACGCCGCTGAATACAAACCATTCAATTTGCCTGTTCAAGCGCACCACGCAATCCGTAACCGAAACAAATAAACGGAAGGAGAACAAGCTATGAGAAGTATTACAACGCTAGACCTCCAGTATGCACACAGATTTTT
>CAYQRI010000057.1:0-10401 GCA_964420085.1 uncultured Ruminiclostridium sp. | reverse complement strand
CATGCACCTGCTGTTTATCGTTGAGTGCGTCTAAGGTCTCCGGTGCGGCAATGAGAAAATCGGAGACCTGTGCAAAGCTGGTCTGCTGTGTGCTGACGACACGCAGGGTATCTGCCCCCACGCAAAAGAGCACTGGATGGTCGTAGGTCTTTAAGAGCTGACACAATTTTTCGCCGTAATCGGCATCCTTGCAGGAACCGTCGATCCATTGGGTTTCCGCCACAAAGCGTGAGACAAAGACCGCTGGTGCGGCGACACTTTCGGCTCGTGTTTGGGTCACCACCACACGATAGCCGGCCTCCCCCAAGGTGCGAACGGCGGCAATCGACGCACGGTATTTTCCATCGGTCACAACCACAGTTTGCAAGCAACCGCCTCCTTTTTCTGATCAATAGGCATATTAAGAAACATAGGTTTTATTTTATCATACATTAGCAAATCATTATATCAGTACTTCCCCACTTCTTCAATGGACAAACCATATATTTTACAAAAAAAACGCAGGGGATTCCTTCAAAAGAAAATCCCCTGCGTTTTTGTATGTCGTGGGTATTATTCAAACGGCTGCGGTATCGGGTCAAAGGTCAGAATCTCCTCCTCGACGGGTGGCGGCACAACGTCAGGAACATCCTCTATGGTGCCGCCTTGCATTTGTGCCCACTGCTCCTTGGTGATAAGAAGCTGTCTGGGCTTGGAGCCTTCAAACGGTCCCACAATGCCTTGATCCTCCATCTGATCCACCAGCCGAGCGGCACGGGCGTAGCCGAGCTTCAAACGGCGTTGGAGCATGGAAACGGAGGCTTGTCCCAGCTCCAAAATGACATCGACGGCCGGAGCAAACATCTCATCCTGCCCCTCCTCCGCAGGTTCTCCGCTGGAGAAGCCCGCAGACTTTCCTTTTTTATCCGACTCACTTGCGTGCTGTTCGATCTGATCCATAATTGCATCGTCATAGTCGGCAGTGCTGTTTTGCTTAACGCTCTCCACGACTGCCGCCACTTCTTCATCCGAAATAAAGCAGCCCTGCACACGTAGCGGCTTACCTGAGCCGAGGGGGAACCAAAGCATATCACCCTTACCCACCAGCTTTTCGGCACCTGTATTGTCCAAAATGATGCGGGATTCCAAAGAGGAGGCCACGGCGAAGGCGATACGGGAGGGAATGTTCGCCTTCATGAGACCCGTGATGACGTCGGCAGACGGACGCTGGGTTGCGATGACCAAATGCATTCCGGCGGCACGTCCCATCTGGGCGACACGGCAGATGGATTCCTCCACCTCCTTTGCCGCCACCAGCATGAGGTCGGCCAGCTCGTCGATGACAATAACGACCTTGGGCATGGTCTGCACCGACTCCTGATCCCGTGCCCATTCGTTATAGGAGGTCAATTCACGCACGCCGGCTTCCGAAAACAGGCGATAGCGCTTCATCATCTCCACCACCGCCCATTGCAGAGCACCCGCCGCCTTTTTGGGATCGGTGACCACGGGAATGAGCAGATGGGGAATGCCGTTATAGCCGCCCAGCTCGACCATCTTGGGGTCAACCATGATGAGGCGGACCTCCTCGGGGGTGGACTTATAGAGCAAGCTGACGATCAAAGAATTGATGCAAACGGATTTACCGGAGCCGGTGGTACCGGCAATGAGCATATGGGGTAAGCGGGAGCAATCGCCCACGATATAGTTTCCACCAATATCCTTACCAACGGAGAAGGCGACACGGGACGCATGGCGATGAAAGGCAGGAGAATCCAAAACCTCTCGAATCGGCACAGGTGTGACGGCTTTATTGGGCACCTCTATGCCCACCACGGAAATTTTCCCGGGAACGGGAGCGATACGCACACCGGAAACACCCAGCGCCAAGGCAACATCGTCGGATAGGTTCGTCAGCTTATTCAGCCGCACGCCCTGCTCCAGTCCGATTTCATAGCGGGTGACGGAAGGTCCCTGCACCGCTCCCTCCACATGACCGTCAATGCCAAAGGAGGATAAGACGCTGGAAAGTCGTTCTAATGTGCCCTCCAGCTCCTCGTGAGCAGCACGGGCACCTGCGCCGGAGGGTGGCGTCAACAGGGTAGTCGATGGATACACATATTCCTTCGGCAGTTCCTCCAAGGTCTTTTCCACCGTTTGCATCACCTCGCTGGTCTCCCGTCGAATGGCCTCCTTCTTTTCTGCCTTACTTTCTTCCTTGGGCAGGTCATAGACAGGCGGTGCCGCTTCGGCGACCGGTGCTGCCGTCACAACGGTCTCCTGCTTGTCCTCTTGCAGCAATGCATGAAGGGCTTCATCCGGTCTTTGGGTCTCTGGCTTGGGGTTAAAAAAGCTCCGCTTCTCCCCTTCAAAGACTTCATGCAGGGGCGGTTCCAAATCCTTTGGGGGTGAAACGGGCACCTCCTCCGTCACCTCGGGGAAGTCGTCCAAGGGCAAGTCCTTTGCCCGATGCTTGCGCTCTTTACGGCGAGGAAAGCTTGGCAGATGAAACTCTCTGTGCGCGGGCAGGGTTGCCGCCATGGGGGGCGCATCATACGCCTCATCATACGGTTCATCCTCATACCCGTAGTCGTCCTCATAGTCGTCCCCTTCGTCGGCATAGTCCTCGTAGCGGGTTCGTCTGTGCCGTCTTCTGCTGTGAAAAAAGGCAAGAAGCTGCGCAGGCGTCAAATGGAAGGCGATTGCCAGACAGGGCAGCATCAGAACAAGGAAGATCACGCTTGCCCCGATGCGGCTAAAGAGTGTGGCAAAGGAAATACTGAGGAGTCCGCCCAAAACACCGCCGCTAAAGAGTGCCATACCATCCGTCCAGAGCTTGGGCAGGATGGTGAATCCGGAAGGGTACGCATACGGCGAAAGGAGGAGATGGAGGAACGCACCGGTGAGCAGGGGCAGGAGGGAAAAGCTCCAAATCCGCAGGCGAACAGAGCTGCCCTTTCTGGCAAACAGGAGGAAGGAAATCCCCACCAGCACAGGCGGTGTCACCCAAAAGCCATAGCCCACAAGACCCTTTACGGCATTGCACAGGAAATCAATCACCACAGCATGAACGCCAAACAAGCCAAGGAGAAGCATCACCGTCACAAAAAGGCACACACTCCCCCCGATTGTGCGGGATAGAATATTGGGGATATACGCCGGCGCCTTCTTTTTGGAGGGTGCCGGTTTTTTTTTCGTTGTTGGTTTCTTGTCGTTTGTGGATTTCTTTTGTGCCATACCTACGCTCCTTCTGCGATTTTTTTATAGCGTGTACGAACGGACGAACACAGAGATCGCATCCATACTTTTTTTGTATCAACTCAGTGGAAAATCAGGGTAGCAAGAATCGCTGCGCCGCCGATACCCCAGCAATAATAGCAGAAGCTTCCAAATTTTCCTTTATCGGCCAGACGATTGACAAACCGAATGGCAAAATAGCCAATGACTGCCGCAACCACCGTCCCCACGATATAGCCAGGAAGCAAGGCCACATCAATGCCTTCTCTCACAGCGTCCCCGATACTCAAAATATTGGCACCCAAGACGGCGGGGATGGAGAGCAGGAAGGAGAAGCGAACGGCAAATTTTCGCTTGAAGCCACGCAGCATACCGACGGAAATGCTGGTACCGGAGCGAGAAAGTCCCGGCACCACGGCAATCGCCTGCCCTACGCCAACCAGCAACGCATCCAGCACACTGGCAGAGCGTGCCGTCTTTTTACCCTTCGCCATGCGATCCGAGAAAAATAAAAGTGTGCCTGTAATGAGCAGTGCAATCCCCACAACAACGGGCTTGCCGGACAGCCCCTCCAAAAAGTCCTTGATGGGGTAAACAAGGAAGAGCGGCAGGGTTGCCACAAGAATCATCAGGATCATGCGCCCATCGGGAGAAAGCTCTTTGAGATTCTTCCGTTTTTCCTTGGAAAAGAGAGAAGCAACGAGCCGTCCGAATTCCTTCAGGAGATCAACAATGCTCGTCCAATAATAGATAAAGATCGCAACAAGGGTGCCTAAATGGAGAAGGACGTTGAAGAATACTGCCTTTTCCGGGTCAGAAAGCCCAAAGAAATGCTGAAACAGGGCGAGATGACCCGAGCTGGAAATCGGCAAAAATTCTGCGATGCCCTGTACCAAGCCCAAAAAGATAGAAGACAGGAATTGCAACTCAGTCACCGCCCTCTCATGCTTTATACAAAGCCTTCATTGCCTTATAGGTCATGTAGCAATCCAGCTTGGCGGTCGTTTCAAAGGGGGCGTGCATCGAGAGCACGGGAACGCCTGCATCAATGGTGTCGATGTTGCGGTTTGCCATGTAGCAGGCGACGGTTCCGCCGCCGCCCTGGTCGGTTTTTCCCAGCTCTGCCATTTGCCAAACCACTTGATTTTCCGAGAAGATGCGGCGCACCTTCCCTACCAGCTCTGCCGAAGCATCCGACGCACCGGATTTGCCCCGTGCACCGGTGTATTTGCTGATGCAGACACCATAGTTCAGATAAGCACTGTTGCGTGGCTCATAGGCATCGGCAAAATTGGGATCATAGGCAGCGGTGACATCGGCAGAAAGGCAGAAGGACTGCTCATAGCAGACTGCACGGGAAACGTCCTGCGCCTTGCAGAGGTCACCCATGAAGGTATCAAAGGCAGCCGACTGCATCCCTGTCACGCCCAAGGAGCCGATTTCTTCTTTGTCTGCCAATACGCAGACCGCCGTGTGCTGAGGAGTCTCAAGCTCGAGCAGTGCTTTCAGGGCAGCATAGCTGCACACCCGGTCATCCTGTCCATAGGCACCGATGACAGAGCGATCCAAGCCGATATCCACCGCCTTCACCGCCGGAACCGCCATCAGCTCCGCAGAGAGGAAATCCTCCTCAACCATGCCGTATTTTTCATGCAGAATCTCGAGCACGGCCAGCTTGATGCGATCGCTTTCCTCTCCCTTTGCAAAGGGGCGACTGCCCAAAAAGAGATTGAGCTGCTCGGCGGAAACGATATCGCCCATGGTCTTTTTCGCCTGTGTGCCAGCCAGATGCGGCAGCAGGTCACCCACGGTGAATTGCGGGTCGCCTGCGTCCTCGCCGATGCGAACGGAAACGGAGGTGCCATCCCGCAGGACAACCAGTCCATGTAGGCTGAGCGGAATGGTCGTCCACTGATATTTTTTAATCCCGCCGTAATAGTGGGTTTTGAGGTATGCCATTTCCTTTTCCTCATAAAGAGGATTTTGCTTGATATCCAGACGGGGGGAGTCGATATGGGCAGCACCGATGACGGCACCCTCTGAAAGCGGTGCCGCACCGATGACGGCCAGCATCAAGGCCTTGCCCCGATTGTTGCGGTAGACCTTATCTCCTGCTTTCAGTGCCTTACCACGCACAAGAGGGCGAAAGCCCGCCTTTTCTGCCAAAGAAATGGCATAGTCCACACACTCACGCTCAATTTTCCCCTCATCCAAGAAGGCTTTATAGCCCTCACAATAAGTATGTATCGCCGTCAGTTCGTCTTCTGCCAGACGGTCGTAGCCATTTTGCGGCTTGAAAAACAGTGTATTTTTACGATCCTTCATGCAGTCCTTATGTTCATCCATGCAGTGGTTCCTCCAACAAACCTCGAAACAGCACCCTTGCCCGTGCAGCAAAGGTCTCCACCGTATCTTCCTCGGTGCTCTCTAATGTATAGTCGCAGTGGGCCTGAAACCAAGCGCTGCTTTTTTGTGCGGCGACACGCATACGGGCATAGTCCTCGGAAATGCCCTCCCGTGCCATAATGCGACGGATGCGAAGTGCCTCTCCGGCGGTCACCGCTACGGTACAGTCGCACAAATCGGCAAGTGAGCTTTCCAAGAGTGCAATGGCATCGATCGCAGCGGCGGTATAGCCCTTCCGCTTGGCTTCTGTGATACGCCGCTCAGTCTCCTCGCTCACATACTTATGGGTAATTTGGTTCAAATCCTCCAAAGCCTTGGGGTCTTGAAAGACAACGGCACCCAATTTCTTGCGGTCTAAAATCGCTCCGTCGTAAACTGCGCCAAAGCGCTGCGTCAGCTCCTCACGCAGGGAAACGCTAGACACGGTCAAATCATGATACACAGCATCGGCATCAATAATCAGACCGCCCAAGGAAACCAAGGCGTTCAGTGCGGTGGTCTTTCCTGCCCCGGTAGGACCTGTAATTCCGATGACCTTCATTTTATGCCAATCCCTTCAAAAAATCTAAGATTTCCTGTCCGGGAATGCCGCCCTCACGCAAAATTTTAGGCTCAGATGTGGTCAAATCCAAAACGGTGGACTCCAGACCCAAGGCACAGGTGCCGCCATCCACAATCCCCTCAATATCCGTATCGAAATAGTCCAGCACCTCCTGTGCGGTTTTGGGACTGGGCTTATCAGAGGGATTGGCGGAGGGTGCCGCCAAGGGTGCGTCTACCGCCTTTATAATTGCCAAGGTTACAGGATGGTCGGGGCAGCGAACGCCAAGGGTTCCCGTTTCCGCCGTAACGGTCCCTGGAATGGTTCCATTTTCTTCAAGAACCATCGTAAGTGGTCCCGGCCAATATTTTTCTGCCAAACGGTAGGCAGATTCCGGAATATTGTCGCAGTAGCGTTCCACCATATCCATACCCGTCACCAAAACGCTGAGGGGCTTTTCATAGTCACGCTTTTTAACATCGTAAACAAAGCGAGCCGCCACACCGTTTTCCGCATTGATCGCCAAGCCATAGACGGTTTCCGTGGGCACCGCTACCATGCCGCCTTTATTGAGCATCACTGCGATTTTATCGATTTCCTCTATGGTAAATCGAATTGTCTTTCTAAAAGAAGCCATAGTTCCATTCTCCTTCTTGCTGCATACAGCTGCATCTTGATGCTATTGCGCATTTGATTGCTGGTTTGCTTGGGCATGGAGGATCAGTGCATCCACCAGCTCTTGCAAATCGCCGTTTAACACATCGTCCAGCCGGTAAAGGGTCAACCCAATGCGGTGGTCTGTCATCCGCCCCTGGGGATAATTATAGGTACGGATACGTTCATTCCGCATCCCGCTCCCCACCTGACTGCGTCGTTGTCCGGCGATGGCATCCTCTCGGTCTCTCTGCGCCTTTTCATAGAGGTGCGACCGCAAAATGTCCATCGCCCGTGCTTTGTTTTGAAATTGACTACGCTGATCCTGACACTCCACCACCAAGCCTGTCGGCAGGTGGGTAATACGGATGGCGGATTCGGTTTTGTTGATGTGCTGTCCACCGGCACCGGAGGCACGAAAGGTATCAATCCGCAAGTCGTTGAGGTCGAGAGAAAACTCCACCTCATCCACCTGCGGAAGCACGGCCACCGTACAGGTGGAGGTGTGGATACGCCCGCCGGACTCGGTTTCGGGTACACGCTGCACCCGATGTACGCCGCTCTCGTGCTTCAACAAGCCATAGGCGTTTTCGCCCTCCACCAAAAAGGAAATCTCCTTGATGCCGCCCAATTCGGTTTCGTTGACCCCGGCGACTTCGATGCGAAGTCCTTTCTTTTCGGCATACATCGCATACATACGGTAGAGTGTATAGGCAAAGAGTGCCGCTTCCTCGCCGCCGACACCGGCACGGATTTCCATAACCACACTTTTTTCATCCATGGGGTCTTTGGGAATCAATAGCAGCCTCAGCTCCTCTGCCAAGGACTCCAGCGCTTCCTTTACGGTGTCATATTCCGCACGCGCCAAGGCTCTGCATTCCGGGTCGGAAAAGAGCGCCGTCAGCCCCTCTAATTCACGCTGTTTTCCCTCATAGTCGTGAAATTTCTCCGCTATGGGAAGCAGTTCTTTCTGCTCTCTGTTCAGCTCTGCCACCAGCTTGGGATTCTCATAGGTTTCCGGCTGAGAAAGCTTCGCCTCCACTTCCTCCAAGCGCAGTCTCAGCCTTGTGAGTTGTTCCTGCATGCTTCGTCCTTCTCGGCTTCTTTCTTTTTCGCTGCTCGTTCCTCTGCTTCTCTGCGCTCGTAGTCCGCCCGCATCGCTTCAAATTGATTCATCATCATAGAATATTCAAAGGCGGCTCGCTCGGAATCAGACATGGGACCAAGCTCCTCATTCAGCTCTTTTTCGAGATTAAGGTCATCGACCTCCTGCAATTCACCGGCGGCGGCTTTTGCATCCATCAGGTCGAACAGCTCTTGCATTTTCTCCTCGGTGGAGGTTTCCTGTGTGATTTTCTTTTCCTCTGCCATGATACGTTTTCTCCTTTGCATTTTGATGTTATATTGATTTTTATATGGTTTATTGACTCGACGGCGAATCGCCGCCGGAGTTTATGTTATGGAGCCGCTGATGAAAGCGCTGTGTGCGAGAGGTTCCCTAGTCCTCGACTGCCGTGGAAAGGTCTTCCCATCGCTCCATAAGGGTGTCATACTCCTCGGTATAGCTGCCTTCCTGCTCCACCAGCTCCTGCAATTTTTGGTAGTCTGTTGCGGCGGCTTCCTTTTCCCTTGCCAATTCCTCTAACAGAGCATCCAATTTTTCCATCCGTTTTTCCACGGTTGCCAGCTCTTTTTTGAGCTGCTTGGTGCCGCCTGTGCGTTTGGGCTTTTCCTTTTTGGGTTTTTCCTGCTTGGGCGGTGGCGGCTGTATGGTCTTCAGGCGTTCCCGCATGGCGGTATACGCTGCATAATTCCCATGAAAATCGGAAATATTCTTTTCCTCCAGCGTCCAGATACGGGTGGCAAAGCGATTGATGAAATAGCGGTCATGGGAAACAAAGAGAAGGGTTCCGCCGAAATCCTCCACCGCCTCCTCCATCCACTCACGGGAATCCAAATCCAAGTGGTTGGTCGGCTCGTCCAGAATGAGGAAATTGACCTGCTCATCCATCAGCATACACAACCGAAGACGGCTTTGTTCGCCGCCCGACAGCACCGAAACGGGTTTAAAAACATCCTCTCCACGGAACATGAATTTCCCCAAGCGATCTCGTGCCTGCTGCGGGCTGCACTTTGCTTCATAAATCATGGTATCGAACAGACTCCACTCGGGATGGGCAAAGTGGATTTGCTGGGGCAGATACCCCACCTTCACCGTAACACCCTGACGAATGGTACCCCCATCCTGCAATTCCTCGCCTAAAATCAGCTTCACTAAAGTGGATTTTCCTGTTCCGTTGTCGCCCAAAAGGGCAATACGGTCGCCGCCCTCCACACGCAGGCTGATCTCCTGAAAGAGCGTCTGTTCGCCAAAGGACTTGGTCAAATCCGTCACGGTGAGCAGGTCGTCGGCAAAGAACTCCGTTTGAGCAAATTTCGCCTGCATTTTCCGTTCCTTGACAGGACGTGCCGTTTGGTTCATCCTTGCCATACGCTTTTCAATGGAAAAGGCACGTTTATTCAAATGCTCCGTGTTGTGCTCGTGCATCATCCGCACAGTATCGGATAGGCGATGCAGCTCCGCCTGTTCCTTTTCATATTGCCGCTGCTGCTCCAGCTCACGCCGTTCCTTTTCCAGCGCATAGAAGGAGTAGTTTCCGGCATAAAACTCTGCCTTGCCGTTTCGCAGCTCCACCACCCGTGCGATGGTGCGATCCAAAAAATAGCGGTCATGGGAGATCACCAACACGGTACCCTTATAGCTGCGAATGTAGTCCTCCAGCCAAACCACGGCATTGAGATCTAAGTGGTTGGTTGGCTCATCCAGCAGTAAAATTTCGGTATCGACCAAAATAAGCCGTGCCAGATTGATGCGGGTTTTCTCTCCGCCGGAGAGGGCGGCAAATTCCTTTTGACGAAAGCCCTGTGTGATCCCCAGACCCGAGCATATTTTCTCCAATCGAGTGGAGATTTCATAGCCGCCGCCGGATTCAAATTCCACCTGCAAGCGGTCATATTCTGCCAAAAGCTCGGGTGTCGCTTCGGAAAGGCGGTCGGAAACGGCACGCAGTCGTTCTTCAATCGCCTTGAGCTCGTCGAAGGCGGTGTGCAGCACCTCCTCCACGGTATAGCCTGCGGGATAGGACGGAATCTGAGAGATCAAACCAAGCCGCTTGCCGGGTGCCAAAATCACCTCGCCGCCGTCCTGCTCCTCCTCTCCCGTGAGGATACGAAGAAGGGTCGTTTTTCCGGCACCGTTCCGCCCCAGAATGCCCACCCGCTCGCCGGTATCTACTTGAAAGGTCAAGCCATTTAAAACCGGTTGCCCGATTTCATATTCTTTGCTTAAATTCTTTACCGCTATGTCTATCATGAATGACGTCCTCTATCTATCGTAATACAAATTGCCACGTTGATTTCGTGACGAAATGCAGGAATCTGCCCCTGCAATAATGTGCTTGGCATCTGCTTTAAAAATATGGTATGATATCTCCATAGATGTGTCGGCACCCGCCGTGCCGGCAAGCAAAACTCAACAATTTAGGAGGCATAACACAATGATTGCACTTCAGTGGCAGGACAAG
>CAYQRI010000056.1:0-10421 GCA_964420085.1 uncultured Ruminiclostridium sp. | reverse complement strand
CCTACAAGGGTCAGGGCAAACCCCACCCCTCCCTTGGGAACAAACGTCCATTGACGCACAACCAAACGGACTCGAGATTAAGAGCGGGCTTCGCCCACCGGGAGGGGTAGAGCCGCCTCCCCTACAAGGGTCAGGGCAAACCCCACCCCTCCCTTGGGAACAAACGTCCATTGACACACAACCAAACGGACTCGAGATTAAGAGCGGGCTTCGCCCGCTTTTCTCGGGCAACAAGCTAAATTCAATCAATACCGTATAGACTCGATATGAGAAGCGGCTCTCAGCCGCAAGAAAGAGGTGTAGTTTTTGCAGTCAGTAAACGCTGTGGAGTTGCGTGACGTCACCAAAAGCTTTGGTAGCGTCGTCGCCAATAACCACGTCAGTCTAACCCTCAGAAAAGGGGAGATCCTTTCCCTTTTGGGAGAGAACGGCAGTGGGAAAACCACGCTGATGAATATGCTGTCCGGCATCTATTTTCCCGACAGCGGACAAATTTTAGTCGATGGCAAGGAGGTTTCCATTCAGTCCCCCAAGGATGCCTTCGACTTAAAAATCGGCATGATTCATCAGCATTTTAAATTGGTGGATGTCTTCACTGCCGCCGATAACATCGTTTTGGGTTTGAAGGAGCCGGGGAAATTCGACCGAAAGGCGATTGCCGAGCGGATTCGAAGCATCAGCACAAAATATGGCTTCGACCTTGACCCTGACCGGAAAATTTACGATATGGCGGTTTCCGAAAAACAGACCGTGGAAATCATCAAGGTGCTGTATCGTGGCGCCGATATCCTGATTTTGGACGAGCCGACCGCTGTTCTCACGCCGCAGGAAACCGAAAAGCTCTTTTCCGTTCTGCGTAATATGCGGGAGGACGGCAAGGCCATTATCATCATCACGCATAAGCTCAATGAGGTGATGGCCATTTCTGACCGTGTGGCGGTGCTGCGGAAGGGCGAGTATATTGACACCGTGGAAACCAAGGATACCACGCCCCAAGCCCTCACCGATATGATGGTCGGACGAGCCGTGACGCTGAACATCGACAGACCCCAGCCAAAAAACCAACAGGATCGCCTGACCATTCAAAATCTCTCCTGCAAGGATGAGCAGGGTGTTAAGGTCTTGAAGAATGTCAGCTTCACGCTGAGAAGCGGCGAAGTTTTGGGTATTGCGGGCATCGCCGGCAGCGGACAAAAGGAGCTGTGTGAGGCGGTTGCGGGACTGTATCCCGTGGCGGACGGACGCATCGACTATACCCCTGCGGCAGCAGACAAGGAGGTCCATAGTCTGGTGGGGAAAAGCCCGCTGGAAATTCGAGACTTGGGCGTTCGCTTGGCGTTTGTGCCCGAGGATCGCTTGGGCATGGGTCTGGTCGGTTCTATGGGCATGACCGAGAATATGATGCTGAAAAGCTACGATAAGAGCGGTCGCTTTTTTGCTGACCCGAAGCCCTCCCGCAGCTTGGCGGAGGAAATCAAGGAGAAGCTAGGTGTGGTCACACCGACCATCAATACACCGGTGCGGAAGCTATCGGGCGGCAACGTACAGAAGGTGCTGGTGGGGCGGGAAATCGCCTCTGCGCCGTCTGTCCTGATGGTGGCATACCCCGTCCGCGGCTTGGACATTGGCAGCTCCTACATGATCTATGAGCTGCTGAACGAGCAGAAGGAACGGGGGGCGGCCGTTCTGTATGTCGGAGAAGATTTGGACGTATTGCTTCAGCTCTGTGACCGCATTTTGGTGCTGTGTGGCGGCGAGGTGAGTGGAATTGTCGATGGACGCACCATCACAAAGGAGGAAGTGGGTCTGATGATGACCCGTGTAGAGAAGGGGGCAGACCATGACTAAGCATCCGCAAGCAGAGCCGTTTGTCCGTCTGGCAAAGCGAGATACCCTGAGTCAATCGAAAAAATGGGCGATTCGCTTGGGGGCAATTGTGCTGGCGCTGGTGGTCGGCGCCCTTTTTGTGGCAGTGTTAGGACACAACCCCCTTGCCGTTTATCGGGATATTGTGGCAGGCTCCTTGGGCGGACCTTCCACCACAAAGGCAACCATTCGTGTGGCGATTCCGTTGCTCGGTGCGGCACTCGCCTTGGCACCGGTCTTTAAGATGCGATTTTGGAACATCGGTGCAGAGGGACAAATCATGGCGGGCGGCATTGCCGCAACCTACTTTGCACTGTTCTGGTACGATAAGCTCCCGAAGCCCGTGCTGCTGCTCGTCATGGCAATGGCGGCGATGGTGGCAGGCGGTCTGTGGGGACTGCTCCCCGCCTTTTTCAAGGCGAAGTGGGGCACCAACGAGACCCTCTTTACCCTGATGCTCAACTACATTGCGTTGGGCATTGAGGCGTATTTGCAGAATGGTCCGTGGAAAGACCCCAAGGGGACGGGCTTCCCGATCATCGCCATGTTCGACCAAAATGCTCGTTTGCCCAAGCTGTTTGGCGTGCATATCGGCTGGGTGGTTGTTTTGCTGCTGACCGTTGCCGTTTTTGTGTATATGCGCTATACGAAGCAGGGCTATGAGATTGCCGTGGTGGGCGAGAGCCAGAGAACGGCACGCTATGCCGGCATGAACGTGGGGAAAATCATCATGCGTACGATGATTATTTCCGGGGCAATCGCCGGTCTTATGGGCTTTTTGGTGGTGTCCGGTGCGGACTATACCCTCAATGGCGGCACCTCTGGTGGTGTGGGCTTCACGGCCATTATTGTGGCATGGCTTGCCCATTTGAATCCCTTTGCGATGGTGCTGATTGCGACCTTACTTGCTGTTTTGACCAAGGGCTCCAATGCGATTCAAACGAACTTCAAAATTCCGGCATCGGCATCGGATGTCCTGTCTGCGATCATCCTGTTCTTCATGCTGGGCTGTGAATTCTTCATCAATTACCGCTTGATTTTCCGTGGGAAAAGCAAGGGCGCCGTGTCGGAAGCGGAGACAAAGCAGGGAGGAGACAAGGCATGAATAACCTCATCAATTTTCTCACCGCCGGGATTCTGGCGGCGACCCCACTGCTGTTTGGTGTGTTGGGTGAAATCCTAACGGAGAAATCGGGCAACCTCAACCTCGGTGTGGAGGGCATGATGTTCATGGGCGGAGCCGCCGGCATCATTGCACCCTACTATTACGAGAAGGCAGGGGGAACAAACCCCTATGTTGGGCTGTTTTTGGCGCTGCTGTGTGCCGTGCTTTGCTCGGCGTTTGGCGCACTGATTTTCTCTGTGCTCACGGTTTCGCTCCGTGCGAACCAAAACGTCACAGGTCTGGCTTTGACCATGTTTGGCACAGGCTTCGGCAACTATTTCGGAGAAGCAGTGGGACTGGCAGACCCCTCGGGCTTTCTCTCGGTCAGCACAGAGCTGAAGGCGTTGTTCAACACGCCTATTTTCCCCGAACCGCTGGTCAATTTGCCGATCATCGGGAAGGTTCTGTTTTCCCATAACTTCATGGTTTACCTCTCTGTTATTTTAGCAGGGCTGCTTGCCGTGTTTTTGTCGAAAACCCGTATGGGTCTGAATTTGCGTGCTGTGGGCGAAAGTCCGGCCACGGCAGATGCAGCGGGCATTCGGGTGACGAAATATAAGTATTTGGCGACCATCATCGGCGGTTGTCTCACGGGTCTTGGCGGTTTGTATTTGGTGATGAATGCCTCGGCGGGTGTAGGCGGTGCGTGGGTGCATGGCTGTATTGACGGCTATGGCTGGCTGGCGGTTGCCTTGGTGATCTTCTCAGTTTGGAGCCCGAAGCGAGCGGTATTTTGTGCGCTTATTTTTGGCGGCTTGGCGTGTATGCGGTATTACTATCCCATTTCGTTCATTCCCGCCTCGATTTATGACATTGTGCCGTATATCGTAACGGCGGTGGTGCTGGTGGTGGTGAGCCTGAAGCACAACCGTGGCAACCAGCCGCCGGAGAGCTTGGGTCTGAGCTACTTCAGAGAGGAACGCTAACCTCCCGCCCTGCGGGGGACGGGGGCGGCTGAAAGCCGCTGTTAATCTCGAGATCGTTTGGTTGTGCGTGCATACACTTTTGTTCCCAAGGGGCGGCGGAGGTTTGCCCTGCCCGCTGCGGCGGGGACGCCGGCGGTCTGCGACCGCCTGAGGGTTTCGCCCTACCCGGGCGGGGTTTGTCCGCTTTCTCTCCTGTCACGCCTCGCACGTCTCGCTTGTCGCTGCTCTAAGCCCCTACGACTGCACAGAAAGCTGCGAAAATCCCCTGCGGGGCTTCCCTCCACTTTCTGCTCCGCTTCGGGTCTTAGCCAGCGGCGAGACGGCTCGGTCGCTTCGATGTAGAAAGCAGACGGAAAGAGCAGCAAGGGGTTGCGACCCCTTGCATCCCCAGAGCCATTAAGTCGTCGCTCCCGCTCCTCCGTTTTGGCATCGTGCCACAGTGGAAACGGCAGTGCCACTTCAACCCCGTCTTTCGTGCCCAGATTTGGTTTCCGTTTTGTTGCGACAAAGAGTAAATCTGGATTTTTAAAAATCTAGGATTTCACTATACTGGCATCAAAACAGTATCCAAATCTTGGAACAACGGATGGGCGCTATAGAAAGAGAACGTTTCCACTGTGGCACAGAGTCAGGCAGAGGAGCGACAGCGACGACAAATTCTCCCCGGGATGCAAGGGGCGCACCCCTTGCCGCTCTTTCCCACCGCTTTCTACGGAGAAAGCGGTGCCCCGCCCGGGTAGGGCGCCCGCCCGGCGAGGGCACCCCCGTCCCCCGCCCGTGGCGGGGCCAACCTCCGCTGCCCCGCAGGGGCGGAAGCACCACTTCATACCGGGAACAAAAGTGGATTCAACCACAAAGCTACGAACTCGAATTAAGAGCGGGCTTCGCCCGCCGCCCGTAGGTGGGCATAGAAAAAACAGGGTCGGCGGAAACCACTCGCCAACCCTGTTTTTCTGAAGGTTAAAAAATGAAAAGAAGCTTTATTGACTCTTGCAGGATTATGATACCAAAGAGTTGTTACGGAAAAAAGACTGAAACTATTACAGAAGCTTTAAGTTTTATCCGTATTTATTTGAACGAACACAGTTCATGCCGCTTATTCACCGTTTTGCGTAGCAATGACATAAGGAGATGATCTATATATGCCGGCCGTACTCATCAATGCCGTTTTTATTTTGTTGGGCAGTGCCTTGGGACTGCTGCTCAAGGGAAAGCTTCCCGAACGATTCCTTTCCGCCCTCATGCAGTGCTTGGGACTTTGTGTCCTCAGCATTGGTATATCCTCCGCTGTTGGGACGCAGAATACCTTATGTGTTGTCGTTTGTCTGGTTTTGGGCACGCTGCTGGGAGAAGGAATCAACATTGAAAAACGACTGGATACCTGCGGGGAATGGCTCCATACGCATTTGATTCGGGGAAAAGGAACGGCTTCAGGCTTTACGGAAGGTTTTGTCACGGCCTCCGTTCTGTTTTGCGTGGGCGCTATGGCGATTGTCGGCGCCATCGAAGCGGGCGTAAACAAGGACTATTCCATCTTGGTTTCTAAGGCGGTGATCGACGGCGTGACCGCCATCAGCCTGACCACGGCGCTGGGGCTTGGTGTGGCGTTTTCCGCTCTGCCCATTCTCGTGTATGAAGGCGGCATCACCCTTTTGGCAGTCCTTGCCGCCAGCTTTTTGCAGGAGGCGCTGATTACCGAAATGAGCGCCGTGGGCGGCTGTATCATCATCGGCATCGGACTGAATATGCTCAAGCTGCGCAAGGAGCCGATACGGGTGGGGAATATGCTTCCCGGCGTATTTCTGCCACTCGTCTACCTGCCCTTGGCAGAATGGGTCAGTCACCTCACTGTGTGATTGGGCAAGGTGACCGAAAAACATCCGCTGCTTTCACCGGATTTGGCAGGTAACCCCGCTGATTTTGTAAGGAAATCGCAGAATTTGCCGAAATAGGAAAAAAACCAACAGAAGGTATGGCGTTTTTTCTGTTTTTTTCAGCAAATCAGTGAAGGGTTTTTCCTTGTCGCTACGGTTAAATTGCAGTATACTAAACCAGAACTGTTGTTTATGGAAGGCATTCTTCCATATGACCAATCTTTTTAGGAGGTATCCCCACATGGCATTTGTAGAGGTAACCCAGCAGGGTCACGTCGGCATCATCACCATGAATCGCCCCGAGACTCTGAACGCTTTGAGCAGCGCAGTTTTTGCAGACCTGCTGAAGGCTTTCGACGTTGTCGAAAATAACGACGATATCTATGTTGTCGTTGTCACCGGTGCAGGCCGTGCGTTTGTCGCCGGCGCTGACATCAGCGAAATGGCTGTCATGAACGTCAACGAAGGCAAGAAGTTTGGCGACCTGGGCAACCAGGCTATGCTGCGCCTGGAAATGATGCAGAAGCCCACCATCGCTGCCATCAATGGCTTCGCTTTGGGCGGCGGCTGCGAGCTGTCCATGGCTTGCGATATCCGTATCGCATCCGAGAAGGCTAAGTTCGGTCAGCCCGAAGTTGGTCTGGGCATCACCCCCGGCTTCGGCGGCACCCAGCGTATGGCTCGCATCTGCGGCTCCGCTGCCGCTATGGAGCTGATCCTCACCGCTGACGTCGTGAGCGCAGAGCGTGCACTCGAAATCGGTCTGGTCAGCAAGGTCGTCGCTCCCGACGCACTGATGGACACCGCCATGGAGCTGGCAAACAAGATCGCTTCCAAGGCACAGCTGGCTGTTCGTGCTTCCAAGCAGGCCGTCCGTTATGGCTTGCAGTGCGACATCTCCACCGCCGCTACCTATGAAGCACTGGCCTTCGGCACCTGCTTCGGCACCGAGGATCAGAAGGATGCTATGAAGGCATTCGTCGCAAAGGAGAAGCTGGACGGCTTCAAGAATCGCTGAGCATTTGGCTTACTATGCAGTCCTCCTGCCCCTTTTTCGGCGGGAGGCTGCTTCCTGACTATTCCACAAAAATAAACTAAATTCGGAGGAATTACCACAATGGCTATCAATAAGATTATGGTTCTGGGTGCTGGCACCATGGGTATGGGCATCGCTCAGGTTTTCGCAGAGGCTGGCAAGACCGTCGTCGTTCGTGATATCGCAGAAGCTTTCATTCAGCGCGGCGAAGGCGTTCTGACCAAGAACATGGAGAAGAAGGTTGCTAAGGGCAAGATCACCGAGGACGAGAAGAACAAGGTTCTGGGCAACGTTTCTTACACCCTCGAGCTGGCTGATGCTAAGGATTGCGATCTGGTTGTCGAAGCTGCCATCGAAGTGCTGGACATCAAGAAGAGCATCTTCAAAGAGCTGGACGAAATCTGCAAGCCCGAGACCATTCTGGCTTCCAACACCTCCTCCATCTCCATCACTGCAATCGCAGCAGGCACCACCCGTCCCGAGAAGGTTCTGGGTATGCACTTCTTCAACCCCGCTCCCGCTATGAAGCTGGTCGAGGTTATCCGTGGCGCTCGTACCGACGACGCTACCTTCCAGGCTGTCTATGACTGCGCAGCAGAAATCGGCAAGAGCCCTGTCGAAGTCGGCGAAGCTCCTGGCTTTGTTGTCAACCGTATCCTGTTCCCCATGATCAACGAAGCTATCATTGTCATGGAAAACGGCATCGCTTCCAAGGAAGACATCGACACCGCTATGATGTACGGTGCTAACCACAAGATGGGCCCCTTGGCTCTGGCTGACCTGGTTGGTCTGGACATCTGCCTCGCCATCATGGAGACCATCTTCACCGAGACTGGCGACTCCAAGTATCGTCCTGCTCTGACCATGAAGAAGATGGTTCGTGCAGGTCTGCTGGGCCGCAAGACCGGCGAAGGCTTCTACAAGTATTGATTTTCTGCCTCTGGCAAGAAGAAGATAAAAAAAGGGTCTGTTGCGTGAGCAACAGACCCTTTTTGCTGTAGGGGACGATGCCCACATCGTCCCGTTTTCAGGGTTTGACATCGTCCCGTTTTTACGTTCATCAATTATGATAATCACACATTTGTTTATGCCAATTATTCCGTCCATGTATTTTTGGGCAACCATTCCATATTGCGATAATGCAATATGCGGGACGATGTGGGCATCGTCCCCTACGGGTGGGAAATTGCCCCTGTTCCCGTTCAAGGGCAGCCATAAAAACAATCCTCCTCCCATTTTTGCGGGTTTGTATCAATATATTTCCATATTTTCAGATAGTCCTGCTCGTTTCTGATGATGTGGTCGTGAAATGACCGTTGCCATATTGAAAATCCGATTTCTTTGGTAACCAATATTTTGAATGATTTTATTAATTGTGAAATGGATTGCCTTGTTGTAGGGGACGATGCCCACATCGTCCCGTTTTCAGGGTTTGACATCGTCCCGCTTTTACGTTCATCAGTTATGATAATCATATGTATGTGATTCGGCATAATCACACATTTGTTTATGCCAATTATTCCATCCATGTATTTTTGGGCAACCATTCCATATTGCGATAATTGAACATGCGGGACGATGTGGGCATCGTCCCCTACAATAATTTCCCCCAACAATTCATGTCTGTCTTTTACACATATCGTCACAAAATATGCACCGCAAGAGGAATAATCATAGCCATCTAATCGAATCTTTTTTCGTTTTGGCAATTCCATAGCATCACCACCTGAGTATGAATTTTTGGAAAAATTTCGGGCTGGTATCATGAGAACTACCATGATACCAGCCCGAAAACCCACTTATTTCTTCATCGCCGTGGCAATGGTCTTGCCGCCAATGGCAATGCGATCCAAGGCATTGTCGTGGTAGACGAGGGTGAACTTGTGGGAGTCGCCCAAGACTTCTTTGACGGCGGCCTGCATACCCTCTGCCAGAGCGTTGACCTTCTCCTCTTTCGTGGGACCTGCTTCGAGGTTTGCCACGATCATCTGGTTTTCAGCGACGGGCTTGCCGTTTTCGTAAAGGGTTTCGTATTCATTCACAAAGGTGAAGATATGAGGTGCCTTCAAAACAGGGACAGCGGCATCATAGAGCTTGGAAACGAGAGCGTCCTTCTGGGACTGCTCCAGCTTGGGAACGTTGACGTACATACTAGGCATGGATAGATTTCCTCCTTTTTATATCGACGGCGTGTGCCGTCTGCAAACGCCCTGAGGGGCGGTTGGCTGCATGGATGGATGGGGGGTTAGGCGTCGGACTTTTTTTTCAGCTTTTGCTGGGAGCCGTCCTCCTCCACGATATAGACCTGATCGAGCTGGGCTTCCAGGCTGCGTCGGACGGAGTCTAAATACTCCTTGCGCAGTGCGGCCTGCTCCAGCTTTTCGTCGGGGGTCAGACCCTCAGCCTTACTTTTGCGTGCCAAGGTGTTCAGGCGTGCGATGCGTTCTTCAGTCATAGCGGCGACATCCTTTCGTTGGGGGTGTTATACATATCGTTCGAATTCGAGAATGAGGCGTCCTTTTTTGGAGGTACCGCCCACGGCGGAGAGGAGACATTTGCCCAAGCCCCGACAGGTGAGCACCGCCCCTTCGGGGACAGGCTTGTCCGCCTTTTCGCAGGCACGGTGATTGATCATGACCCGTCCGCTTCCGATGAGGGTAACGGCACGGCTGCGTGGGATATTGAAGCCGGCGGCGAGGACGGTATCCAGCCGCAGGGAAGCGACGGTGGTGCGGATGGATTTTGTCTCCGTGGGGGCTGGTGTGAGGGCGGCGAGGGGGAGTTCCGACAGGGTGACGGGGTGTCGTCCGACCTTTTCCCATTGAGACAGCAGGATGGGCAGGGTTTCTCTCAGCAGCAAGACCTGTGCGCCTTGTGGGGTCAGCAGGATATCACCGAGCTTTTCTCGCACGATGCCAAGCCCCATGAGGGAGCCTAAATAGTCTCGATGGGAGAGACTGCCGGGGTTGGCAACCGACACGGAGAGGGCACACAAGGGGCAATCCTCGCTGTCCTGCCAGGTGGCTTCATCCAACCAATCGGGCAAAAATGCCCAAAGCTTTCGTTCGGCATCGGCATAGCCGCCGCATAAAATGCCTGCTTGGGGATAGGCTGTCATAAGAAGGTCAGCGGAGAGGGCTTGCTCGGCGGGGGAGAGGAAGCCGGTATTTGTGGGGATGCCGCGCATTTCGGCACGACTGCATTGGTCGAGCACACGGGCTAAGAGCAGACGGCTCTCGCCATCTCGAGCAAAGCGGTCAAGTAAATCGGATTTTTGCACAGTTAGCACCCCCAAGAAATGTAAAACCGATAGAAACCAGTATATCCTGTTTTCCTATGTATTGTCAACGGGGAAGATACCGTCTATAATAGTTGAAACCAGACACAAGCGGAACTGCGAAGTCAATCGAGCTGTGCGGACAGAGAACCGCA
This sequence comes from uncultured Ruminiclostridium sp., assembly GCA_964420085.1. Classification (GTDB taxonomy): domain Bacteria; phylum Bacillota; class Clostridia; order Oscillospirales; family Oscillospiraceae; genus Evtepia. The sequence continues at coordinate 122 of CAYQRI010000056.1, read as the reverse complement.
AATTCCCAGTGTGAAAGGAGTGCTTTCTATTATGTATAAACGAGTGCTTTTTGTCTATAACCGCCACGCCGGAAAAAGTAAGACGTGGGCGAGCTTATCCGATATGATCGACACCATGACCG
>CAYQRI010000055.1:0-10516 GCA_964420085.1 uncultured Ruminiclostridium sp. | reverse complement strand
AGCCACTTTACTCCCCTCTGTAAAGGCAATTTACAGGGAAAACACTTTCGTCACAATATCAGATTTTTCTCTTTGTTTTCTCCAGTTCTTTGGTACTCTTTTCTTTTCTCTTTTTTATGGAAAAGAAGAATGTGCTTTTCTTGTGGAATTTGATTGAAAAGTCAAATCCAGTCTACCCAAAATTCATAAGAATGCAAGGGATTTGTTCTTGACTTTTTTGCAGGGACAGGATACCCCCATTGCAACAAAAATTTTGAAGGTTTCCTCGCATTTTCATGACTTGCAAGGCTTTTTCCTTTCGTGTATAATACCTTATAGAAAAACATTCGTTCTTACTTAGCGCACAGGTGCCACTCCGGCAGCACCTGCCCTGCAAGACGATACCATATCATGATTTCTACATCACTGTGTGAAAAGGAGTTTGCTTATGAGCGAAGTACGCATTAAGAGCTTCAAGCGAGTTCTTGTCGCCAACCGCGGCGAAATCGCCATCCGTGTTTTCCGTGCCCTCAACGAGTTGGGCATCACCTCCGTTGCTGTCTACTCTAAGGAAGACAAATACGCGATGTTCCGTACCATTGCGGATGAAGCCTATCCCTTAAACCCCGGCAAGGGCCCCATCGACGCTTACCTTGACATTGATACCCTCATCAAAATCGCCAAGGATCACAACATCGACGCCATCCACCCCGGCTATGGCTTCTTGGCAGAGAACCCCACCTTGGTCGAAGAATGCGAAAGAAACGGCATCACCTTCATCGGCCCAACTGTCGCCAGCATGAACGCCATGGGCGATAAGATCTCCTCCAAGCAGATCGCCATCGCCTCCAATGTCCCCATCATTCCCGGCGTTGACCACGCCATGAAAACCGTCGAGGAAGCCATCCAGGTCGCCAAGCAGGTCGGTTATCCCGTCATGCTGAAGGCCTCCAACGGCGGCGGCGGTCGTGGTATGCGTATCGTCTACAAGGAAGAAAACATGGCCAAGGAATTCAAAGAGGCCATTGATGAATCCAAAAAGGCCTTCGGCGACGACCAGGTCTTTATCGAAAAATATCTCCGTGGTCCCAAGCACATCGAGGTGCAGGTTTTGGCCGATGACTACGGCAACGTCGTCCACCTCTATGACCGTGACTGCTCCGTGCAGCGTCGTCACCAGAAGGTCGTGGAATATGCCCCCGCCTTCTCCGTTCCAGAAAAGACCCGTCAGATCATCTTCGACAGCGCCCTGCGTCTTTGTAAGCAGGTCGGCTACCGCAATGCCGGTACCTGCGAATTCTTGGTCGATCTGGAGGGCAACCCCTACTTCATCGAAATGAACCCCCGTATTCAGGTGGAGCATACCGTCACCGAGCTGGTCACCGATGTGGACATCGTCCGCTCCCAGATCCTGATTGCAGAGGGCTATCCCCTCAGCTCCCCCGAAATCAACATCCCCTCTCAGGACTCCGTCCAGTGCCACGGCTATGCCATCCAGACCCGTGTCACCTCCGAGGACCCCTCCAATAACTTTATGCCCGACACCGGCAAGATCAGCGTGTATCACTCCGGCTCCGGCAACGGCATCCGTTTGGACGGCGGCAACATCTATACCGGCGCCGAAATCCTGCCCTACTACGACTCCCTGCTCGTCAAGATTTGCTCCTTCGACCGTACCTTCAAGGGTGCCGTCACCAAGTCCTTGCGTGCACTGCGTGAAATGAAGATTCAGGGCATTAAGACCAACATCTCCTTCCTAATTAACGTCATCAACAACCCCACCTTCCAGATGGGTCGCTGCTACACCACCTTCATTGAGGAGACCCCCGAGCTGTTCACCCTCTCCCACTCTCTGGATCGTGCTTCTAAGATTTTGGACTTCTTGGGTGACAAGATTGTCAATGTCTCCGCCGGCAATAAGCCCTATTTCGAAGACCGTTTCCTGCCCAAGTATGACACCAACGCTCCCGTGTACGGTGCCAAGGACGAATTCAAGAAGCTGGGCGCCAAGGGCTTTACCCAGAAAATCATGGGCGAAAAGAAGCTCTACGTTACCGATACCTCCATGCGTGACGCACAGCAGTCTTTGATTGCGACCCGTATGCGTACCAAGGATATCGTCGGTGCTGCCCGTGCCTCCAATGCCATCTTCCAAAATGCCTTCTCCGTCGAAGCTTGGGGCGGTGCCACCTACGATACCGCTTACCGCTTCCTGAAGGAATCCCCTTGGAAGCGTCTGGAGATTCTCAGCGAGAGAATGCCCAATACCCTGATTCAAATGCTGCTGCGTGCCTCCAACACCGTCGGCTACAGCAACTATCCCGATAACCTCGTCAAAGAGTTCATTCGTATCTCCGGTATCAAGGGTGTCGATGTTTTCCGTGTCTTCGATAGCTTGAACTGGATCGAAAACATGAAGATGCCCATTGAGGAATCCCTCAAGACCGGCAAAATCGTCGAAGGCTCCCTGTGCTACACCGGCGATATCACCAGCCCCAACGAAGTCAAGTATACCTTGGACTATTACGTTGAGAAGGCAAAAGAGCTGGAAGCCATGGGCATTCACATTCTCGCCATCAAGGATATGGCAGGTCTCTTGAAGCCCTATGCTGCTTACAAGCTGGTCGAAACCCTCAAGCAGGAGCTGCACATCCCCATCCACCTGCACACCCACGATACCACCGGCTCCGGCGTGGCCACCGTCCTGAAGGCTGCCGAAGCAGGCGTCGATATCGCCGACCTCGCCATCGAGTCCATGAGCTCCTGCACCAGCCAGCCCTCCCTGAACATGGTGGTTGAGGCGCTGCGTGGCACCGAGCGTGACACGGGTCTGGACTTCGAGGGTCTGGATGAGCTGAGCCGTTACTATGAGCACGTCCGCAAGGTCTATAAGGACAACGAAAGCGGCATGGTTGCACCCAACGCTCAGATTTATAAGTACGAGATCCCCGGCGGTCAGTACTCCAACCTGCTCGCTCAGGTCACCGAAATGGGCTCTAAGGATGAGTTTGAGAAGATCAAGGAGCTGTATCGTCAGGCAAACATCCTGCTGGGCAACCTCATCAAGGTGACCCCCTCCTCCAAGGTGGTCGGCGACCTCGCCATCTTCATGCTGAAGAATGACCTCACCATGGACAATATCCTCACCGACGGCGCTGCCCTCTCCTACCCCGACTCCGTCATCGACTTCTTCAAGGGCATGATGGGTCAGCCGCAGGGCGGCTTCCCCGAGGAGCTGCAGAAGATCGTTCTGAAGAACATCGAGCCGATCACCGTCCGTCCCGGCACCCTGCTGCCTGATACCGACTTCGAAGGCATCAAGAATCACCTGCGTGAGAAGTTTGACATGGATGGCTTCTCCGACTTCGAGATGGAACAGAAGGCAGTCAGCTATGCGCTCTATCCCAAGGTCTATGAAGATTACTGCACCCACTTCGAGGCCTACAACGATGTTACCACGCTGGAAAGCCACGTCTATTTCTATGGTCTGCGCAAGGGCGAGGAAACCGTCCTGAAGGCGGGTATCGGCAACGACATCCTGATCAAGTTCATGGATATGTCCGACTCCGATAAGGACGGCTACCGTATCCTGACCTTCGAAGTAAACGGTGTTCTGCGTGAGCTGAAGGTTCTGGATAAGACCTTGGAGGTTCTCGTTGACCGCAAGCTGAAAGCAGACAAGTCTAACCCCTGCCACCTTGGCTCCACCATCCCCGGCACCGTGGAAACCGTGCTGGTCAAGGAGGGCGACGAAGTGAAGGTTAACCAGCCTTTGATGATCGTGGAAGCCATGAAGATGGAGACCACCTTCGTTTCCAAGGTAGACGGCAAGGTTGACAAGATTTATGTTGCCCCCGGCGACCGTGTCAACGCAGAGGATCTGCTCGCCACCTTCATTTTGGAAGACGAAAAGTAAGCTTCCCTATAAAATCAGGGGAGGGTATCAAAACTTCTGTTTTGATACCCTCTCTTTGCTTCTGTACGGGACAATCTGTGGCTTACACAAGCGAAAGGCTTTTAATGAATCGGTGCGTTGCCCTCCTCAACAATCGTACGACTTTTTTCTTCCGTCAACCTCCCGTTCATGTAGAAAAATCACCCGTTTGAACAGACCTCCTCCTTTTTTCTAAATAGCTGCTATCATTATTGTTGCATCTTATTATGTAAATTTTGGGACAGAAGAACGAAACCAAATTATATTAGGAGACAGATAACATATGAAAAAACAAATGCTTAGTATACTGCTTGTTCTTTGCATGGTGCTTAGCATGGTGCCAATGACGGCATTTGCAGCGGCAGGGAACACCTTCACGATCGACAATTTAACCTACACTGTGACAAAAGAGGACAGCGGGGGAAACGAGGTAGACGTATATACAAGTACTTTTAGGAACAATCAAAGTACGGTCATTTACAAGGCAAGCAGCCACGAGAATCCGCAGCTCAGCGTGGATGATTTTACAGACGTACAGGAAAATGACTGGTTCTACGAGTCCGTGAAGACCGCAACAGAAAAAGGCTGGTTTACAGGAATCTCTGATACAAGCTTTGCACCGAACCTCAATATCACCCGTGGTATGATTGTAACGGTGCTGCACCGCATGGAAAATAAGCCGGGTGCAACCGCTGCTTCCGGCTTTGAGGATGTAGAAAGCGGTGCGTACTATGCAGACGGCGTAAACTGGGCGCAAGAAAATGGAATTGTCAGTGGCTATGGCAACGGCAAATTCGGTTCACAGGACAACATCACCCGTGAGCAGATGGTCTCTATCCTCTATCGCTACGCACAGAAGCTGAAGGGACTTGAGCTTGTTACCTCGGAGGAAAATCTCATTGGCTTCGCCGACAGCGGCAGCATTTCGGAATACGCTGTTTCCGCCATGAACTGGGCGGTCGGCGAGGGTCTAATCAGCGGTAAGGGCAACGGCATCCTTGATTCCAAGGGCTATGCCACCCGTGCAGAGTCCGCCGCCATCCTCACCCGCTTGGATGCGCTGTTCAGCGAAAAATAAAGCGAAGTTTTATCTTCGAAAAGGGCGGCAAGTATGCTTGCCGCCCTTTTCGTCCCGATTTCTTTCAAAGGAATCCGACAAAAAACGCCCCCTGCCGCAAGCGGCAGGGGGCGTAAATTATCCATTTTGGATCAAAGAGTTGAGCAGTTAAGCAAAATTACTTCGCTGCAAAAACCTCATTGATGGACTGAGACAGTCTAGCAACAGCTTCGTCACAGTCGACCTCACGGATGATGAGAGGAGGAACCATACGGATGATGCTGGTGCCGATAGCGGTGACCAAGAAGTGGTTCTTGATGCAAGTACGCTTAACTTCGGTAGCATTGATGCCGTCTTCCAGAACGACGCCGACGAACAGGCCGCGGTGACGAACGGTGACAACGTGAGGCATCTTAGCCAGCTCAGCTGCGAAGTAGTCGCCGACCTTCTTGCAGTTCTCGATCCACTTGCCAGCCTTCAGCTCACGCAGGACTGCCAGGGAAGCTGCACACATAACGGGGTGACCAGCATAGGTAGAACCATGGGTGCCGGGGCCGAATGCGGAAGCAGCCTTGTCGTTACAAGCAATAGCGCCGATGGGCAGACCGCCGCCCATAGCCTTAGCCATGGAGACGATGTCAGGCTTAATGCCGTAGGTCATGTAGCACATGAACTCACCGCAACGGCCCCAACCTGCCTGGACTTCGTCCAACAGCATCAGGATGCCCTTTTCATCACAGAAAGCACGGATGCCCTGAATGAAATCATCGTTTGCGGGCCAAACGCCGCCCTCGCCCTGAACAGGCTCGAACATGATAGCGCAGGTCTCGCCTTCAACGAAAGCGTCCTTGAAGGACTGCAGATCGTTAAAATCAGCATAAGTAAAGCCGGGGGTCAGGGTGCCGAAGCCCTTCTGGATAGCAGAGTCGGGCTGACCGGTAGCGGTCATGGAGCCGAAGGTACGACCATGGAAGGACTTCTTAGCAGTGATGATGTGCCAAGCGTTAGGACCGATGTTCTCGATACCCCACTTACGAGCCATCTTAATCATAGCTTCGTTAGCCTCGGCGCCGGAGTTCTGATACAGAACCTTATCCATGCCGATGGTCTCACAGATTTCCTTAGACAGGACAGCCTGAGGAACGGTGTAGGGGTAGTTGAAGGTCTGCATGATGACAGCAGCCTGCTCCTGAACAGCAGCAACAACCTTGGGGTTGCAGTTGCCGAGGCAGTTAACAGCGATACCTGCATAGAAATCCAGATAAGCCTCGCCGTTCTCGTCATACATATAGATGCCTTCAGCACGGTCAGCCACGAAATCCATACGCTCGTAGGTTTCGATCATGTACTTCTTGACCTGAGCCTTCAGCTCAGGAGCGGTCATACCAGTGTCTTTCAATCTCATAATAGTAATCCTCCCATTCAAAATATAAATGTGATCAAAGGATCCCCGATTCGTCGTTACGAGTCGGTACTCTTAATAGTCGGCTACTCATTCCGGCTATCTCGAATGCAAGAGCAGGAAATCCATTTTTGAATGTCTCTCCTGTAACTTGTGACTATGATACCATCATTTTCCGAAAAATGAAATGCATCTTTTGCACAAAATTATTCTCTGTCTTTTTGTTGAAAGCGTGCCCCTCTGCACCCCTCACCAGACCCCTCCCTTGGTTTCCCCTCTCCCTCTTTTTGTTTTAGATGGAAAATACTCGCTTTGTTTCATCCATTCGGCATTTTTTCATGCTTATCCCATGGTGTATTTCGTTTTCCCTCTTGAATTCAACTTTTTTGAATGTTCGTCATTTTGCACAAGCAGCTTTTTTCGAAATAAAGCGACATTGACCTTTTTCATAATAGCGTATCTACTCTTTTTGGGTCACTTTTTGCTTCACCCGTTGCTTTTCGGGTCGCTTCTTGCTATACTGACCTCAGTTTTTTCGTCAAAAGTTCCTGCATAAGATACTAAATATAAATAAGGAGTGATTCCATGTCCTCTACCGAAATGATACATGCAGACAGTGTCTCGCTTTCCCCCGATGGACGCTCGGTTCGCATTTTGGATCAGAGCCTTCTCCCCAACGAAACAGTATATCGAACCCTCTCCTCCAAGGAGGAATTGCACGAAGCCATCACCTCATTGCGTGTACGGGGGGCGCCGGCAATTGGTATTTTCGCCGCTTATGCCCTATACGTCCTATCCTTACAATCTACGGCGGACTTTTACGGCGATTTTTTGGCCGACTGCAAAGCAAACTATGCTTATTTGCTCGCCTCCCGTCCGACTGCCGTCAATCTCAAAGCCGCTTTGGATCGAATGCTTGCCGTGGCGGAGTCGATGCCCTGTGCCGATCCCTTTTTCATTCAGGACTGTCTGAAGGAAACGGCCGAGCACATCCACCAAGAGGATATCGCCATGTGCAAGGCGATTTCCACACATGGACTGACCCTCTTAAAGGACGGCGACACTGTCCTAACCCACTGCAACGCAGGTCCGCTTGCAACCTCACGCTATGGCACAGCGTTGGGCCCTTTGCTTTTGGGGAAAGAACTTGGCATGACACTCCACGCCTTTTGTGATGAGACCCGCCCGCTGTTGCAGGGTGCCCGACTCACCACCTATGAGCTGCAAAAAGCCGGGATCGACTGCACGCTAATTTGTGATAATATGGTAAGCTTTGTGATGCAAGAGGGCAAAATAAACGCTTGCTTTGTGGGCTGTGATCGGGTGGCACGCAACGGGGACACCGCCAATAAAATCGGCACCAGCGGTGTAGCCATATTAGCGAAGTATTATGGCATTCCCTTTTATGTTTTGGGTCCCTCCTCCACGGTGGACTTTGCCTGTCCGGACGGGGCACATATCCCCATTGAGCTACGGGATGGGGAAGAAATCAAGTCGAAGTTCTTCCGCCAGCCGTCCGCTTTGCCGTCGGTGAACTGCTATAACCCCGCCTTTGATGTCACAGACCACAGCCTGATTACTGCCATTGTCACGGAAAATGGCATTTGCTATCCGCCGTTTGCGGAAAGCCTAGCCGCCGTTTTGGGCAATCCGAAGGGCGGTGCTGTCCATGGCTAAGGTCTTTGTATCGGATGCAGAGGCAAAGGCAGAAATCTTAGCCGTGGGCAAAAAGCTCTATCTGCGTGGCTTGGTTGCCGCCAATGACGGAAACCTCAGCATTCGGGTGGGAGACTCTGCCGTTTGGGTCACCCCCACCGGCGTTTCCAAGGCGGATATGACCGAAGCGATGCTGGTCAAGCTGGATTTGGACGGCAATCGCTTGGAAGGCAAGGCGCTGCCCTCCTCGGAAGCGAAGCTGCACCTGCGGATTTACCAAGAAAATCCCGACGTGCGGGCGGTGGTACACGCCCATCCGCCCGCCGCTACGGCCTTTGCCTGTGCGGGGCTTTCGTTTGAAGCACCCATTTTACAGGAAGCGATTTTACTTTTGGGCAGAGTTCCGCTCGCCCCCTTTGCGCCGCCCGGCTCGGACGCCTTGGCGGAGAGCATTGTGCCGTTTTGCCAAACAGACTGCGCTGCTCTATTGGAGCGCCATGGTGCGGTGACTTGGGGGGAAACGATGGAGCAAGCCCACCACCGCATGGAGTGCTTGGAGCAGCTTGCAACGGTCACGCTGCACCTCAAAACGCTGGGTCGAGCGTAGAAAAAGGGCGGGCAAAGCCCGCTGTTAATCTCGAGTTCGCTTGGTTGTGCTTCCATACACTTTTTTACCCAAGGGCGACGTTTGTCGAAAGCTGTGGGAGGGGGCGAGCCGCCTCCCCTAGAGAGGGTCGCTGGTCGCCTGACCTGTGTAGGGGCATCCGTGTTTTCCAAGGAGGAGTGTTGTTTCCCTTGGGAATAAACGTTCATTCAACCGCAAAGGTACAAACTCGAGATTAGGGGCGGCGCTCCGCCGCCGGGCAAAGCCCGCTCTTAATCTCGAGTTCGCACCGTCGTGGCACAATCCACATGCTTACCCGATAGAAACGTAGTTTTTATACCTCACAAAATCATTTTTCAAAAATCGCCTTGAATCTGCATTTCTGCTGATTTTAAAGGCGATTTTTATTATTCTGCCTTTCTACTTCTTGCACAGCATAACGTATCAATTCATCTGCTGTAGGGACTGCTCCCTTTCGTGGCACCGCATTTTGTGCGGCACGCTTTCTTATATCCTGATTTGGTCCTAAATAGGCTACTTGAATGGCAATTTCCATATCTCTTTTAACCTCTGACAATGATATACCATGCTTTTTTGCAATCTTCCTATAAATGCGTCTGTTCATTCTAATCCCTCCTATTGTGTGGTATACAACACAATAATACACCAACGAACGCATATACTCAATAAAAAAGTGTGCTATTCCACACATTTTGAGGTGAGTTTATGGATCAGAAAATAAAACAAGATCGATGGGTCGGGCAAAACATTCGTTCCTTACGGTTAAAGATGGGATGGACACAGGAAAAAACCGTGGCCAAGCTCCAACTTTTAGGGATTGATATGGCAAGGGACTATTATGCCCACATCGAAAACGGCTCTTATAATATCAGAACGAGCGAGTTCATTGCCCTTCATACAATATTTCAATGTAGCTACGATGATTTTTTCGCCAACCTAACCCTCTAAGTTAGTGAATCACCATCCTGCCGCAAGGCGCAGACAACACAAGGCTCGCCCCTACATTAGGAAAATGAAAACCGTCCCCATCATAGTTCTATCGGCGCATTTCGGCAGAACCATGATGGGGACGGTTTTTTGTTGTAAGATACGGTACCGTAGCAGGCACGGAACATGATACGGCAAGAGCAGAGCCCTTACCCTACAGGGGTAGAGGGTTGCCCGACCTGTGTAGGGGTGAACTGCGTTCGCCCGCCGGGCAAAGCACCACCTCATACCGGGAACATCCGTCGATTCCACCGCAAAGGGGCGTACTCGAATTAGGAGCGGCTCTCCGCCGGCGGGCAAAGCCCGCTGTTAATCTCGAGTTCGCTTGGTTGTGCTTCCATACACTTTTTTACCCAAGGGCGACGTTTGTCGAAAGCTGTGGGAGGGGCAGAGCCACCTCCCCTACAAAGTGTCGGTGGTTGCCCGACCTGTGTAGGGGTGAACTGCGTTCGCCCGCCGGGCAAAGCACCACCTCATACCGGGAACATCCGTCGATTCCACCGCAAAGGGGCGTACTCGAATTAGGAGCGGCGCTCCGCCGCCGGCTCACCGCTTCGCTGCTGTCACGGTTCGCACATCCCGCTCCTCGCTGTTCTAAGCCCCTCCGACTGCACAACAACCAGTAAAAACCTGCGGTTTTTTCTTGGGTTGTTGTTCCGCTCCGGGTCTTAGCCAGCGGCGGGATGGCTCACCGCTTCGCTCCTGTCACGGTTCGCACATCCCGCTGCTCGTGGCTCTAAGCCACTACGACTGCGCAACAACCGAAATAAATCCCCTTCGGGGCTTTTTTCGGTTCTTGCTCCGCTCCGTGTCTTAGCCCACGGCGGGATGGCTCACCGCTTCGCTCCTGTCACGGTTCGCACATCCCGCTCCTCG
>CAYQRI010000054.1:0-10861 GCA_964420085.1 uncultured Ruminiclostridium sp. | reverse complement strand
ATTTAGCCCGCTATCTCATTGCGGAACAAAATTACTTGCGTGCGACAAACAGACTATCGGCTGCTATCAACGCCGGAGATTCTTCGGAGGCTGGTATTTGGTCTCGGATGCAGGATCGGTTTTTCAGGCAGTGTAGATTCGGCTGGGCTGATATTAGTCCGCATCTTTCAGGTCGCTGTAGTCCTGTAAATTCTACGGGATTCTCTCGTCAGGAGGATGAGCTGTTTGGCAACGACTAAAAAGGTTCGCCGTCAGACGGGGCTGCATCATCCCGTGAGTGTCTATGCAAAGCAGGTTGTACGAGGCAAGCTCAAGCCTATGTGCTGCCCATACGAAATCATGGCGTGCCAGCGGCATCTGGATGATTTGAAGCGGCAGGGGAAGAAAGACTTCCCGTATGTCTTTGATACCACACGGGCTGACCGCATGATTAGCTGGTTTGCTGAGTGCTATCAGGTGCGTGGGGTCGAGAGTAAGCAGCCAATCACGCTGCAGCCTTGGCAGGTATTTGACCTCGGCTGCACCTATGGATGGGTGCATAGGGACACGGGGGCACGGCGGTTTAAGCGTACCTACAACAAGCGGGCGAGAGGTAACTTTAAGTCTACGGAAAAGTCCGGGCAAGCTCTCTACCATATGTGTGCGGATGCCATGTACTCACCATACCATCCAGAGCTTGCCAAGTGGGAGATGGAGCCGGAAATCGAATGTGCCGCCGTTGACCGATCGCAGGCGATGCGTGTCTTTGGCGATGCCAAGAAAATTGCAGCGGCCAGCCCCAATATCGCCAAGCGGCTGATCATCCCACGCTCTAACCCTGTGACCCACAGAACCCGTGGGGGGTATATGCGTGCCCTATCTAAGGACACGAAGAATAAGGACTCCGGCGCACCGACCTATTTTGTCGTGGACGAATACCACGCCCACCCGACATCCGATATCTATGATATCGGGCTGAACTCCTTCGGTAAGCGTCCGCAGTCGCTTTTAGACGTAATTACCACTGCCGGCGACAACGCAAACAGCAAGCCCTGCTACACCGAAGAAACCTACGCCAAGCGAGTGCTCGCTGACCCGACGGTCACGGACGAGACCTACTTTGTCATGATTCGAGAGCTGCCCGACGGGGCAAACCCGCACGATCAGGCTCTCTGGTGCATGGCAAACCCGTGCTTGCGGTATCCGAACGACTATTCCAACTATCTGCTGGAACAAATTGAGACCGAATATAACGCCGCTTATGCATCCAATGACCCGTATAAAATACGGCAGTTTTTGACCAGGCGTATGTGTCAGTGGCAGACCGGCAGCGTGAACCGCTACCTGGACGAAAACCTGATGCGGCTCGCCCAAGAAGCCATGATAAGCCGTGCAGACTTTGCTGCTCTGACCGATGGACAGCCCTGCTTCTGCGGCTTCGACCTAGGCAAACGCATTGACCTTTCCGGCGTGGCAGCGGTCTTTTTGCTCGATGACGGACGGGTTGGCATCAAAGCCCACGGCTTTATGCCAGAGGAAGGGGCAGGGCGGCATGAGCAGTCCGACCGTGTGCCCTACATCGACTGGGCGAAGGGCGGCTACTGCACGTTGACCCCCGGTGCTGTCACCGACAACAGCTATGTGTACAACTGGATTTGTGACGGCGAGCGGGAGCATGACTGGGAGGTAACCGAAGTGGACTATGACGGACACAACGCCACCGACCTTGCGATCCGAATGTGTGAGGAACGGAACAACGATGCCTTTTGCGTGGAAATTTCGCAGACGTGCGCCGGGCAGAACCTTGCCGTCAAGAGCTTTCGGGAGCTGCTCCTGACGGGGCAAATTGTCTTGGAGGAATCTCCGCTCACGCTTTGGTGCCTTGCCAATGCCATAGAAATTCAAAACAACTATGGGGACATCAAGCTCTCCAAGAAACACAAGGATGACAGCGAACGCATTGACCCCGTAGCCGCTGCCATGAACGCACTGGCCAGAGCGCTTGTCCATCGGGATAGTAATTCTCTTGCCAATGCCATCGGACAGGGGGCGTTCTCCCTGTAGCTTGTGCCCGAATCGGGCACAGAGAAAGGATTCACATGAAGAAACGGCGGAAGTTTATCGTGAGCACCCTCTCTGATTTGCTCTTTGTCGCCGGTATGGCAACCATTGTCATCGGCATCGCTATGGCAGGGCATACCCCGCTTGCCGTCTGCGTTGCCGGTGTGGAGCTGGTTCTCTCCGGCTGTATGCTGGCACGATTTTCGGGAAAGGCAGGTGAGGACGCATGATTTTAGATCGCTTGCTCTCCACTGATACGGTGCAAAATGCCGTCACAATGGAAAGCGTTGGCCTATCCCCTATGACCTCCGGGGTGCAGGACACCTCCGCTGCAAAGCTGGCGGTGGTCAATCGCTGCTTGGAAGTATTGTCCGATTCGGTGGGCAAGATGCCCGCCTATTGCATGGTTTCAGACACCAGACAGCGTGTCTATCCACCTGTTTTGCAGCTGCTCAACCTGCGACCCAATGAGGCAATGACCCCATTCATCCGCAAGAAAATGCTGGAATTAAACCGCCTGACGCAGGGCAGAGCCTATGACTGGATCATCCGCAACCCAATTACCATGGAACCAATCGAGCTGATCCCCCTGCCTGCCCGCTTGTGTCACCATTGGCGGGATACCAAGGGTAAAATCTGGTATGACGTGACCCATCCAGACACGGGGGCGCAGATGCGCCTGCCGTCGGAGGATGTGCTGCATTATAAGGGCTACTCGGTCGATGGGCTGAACAGTGTCTCCGTTTTGCAGCGAGCGTCGGAGGTCATCGGGGCGGGCTTGTCGGCGCAGCAGTACCAGCACGCTTATTACCAGTCAGGCGGTCAACCTGCCGGTGTGCTGCAGACAGAAACCGACCTCGGTGGCTACGTCAAAGACAAAAACGGCAAAAAGACGGACGTCTTATACAAGGATGCCCTGCGCCGTGAGTGGGAGCGTGTCCATGCAGGACCAAGCAATGCCTATCGGCTGGCCATCTTAGACCACGGATTGAAATATACCCCCATATCTGCCACGATGGCGGATGCTAAATTCGTGGAAAATCATGACGTGACCGTCTTGGATATTTGCAATTTCTTCGGGGTGCCTGCCTACAAGGTCAACGCCGGGAAGCAGAGCTACAGCTCCAACGAGCAGAACGCCATTGAATATGTCACCGGTACGCTGCACCCCATTATCACGCAGTATGAGCAGGAGCAGACCTATAAGCTGCTGCTGCCTTCACAGCGGCGGCAGGGGCTGGAGCTGCACATCAACATGATGGTCGAGCTGCGGGGCGACTTTACCAGCCGTTCCAATTGGTATGAAAAAATGCGGAACATTGGTGCCTATAGCGTCAATGACATTTTGCAGCATGAGGATTTGCCAGACGTGCCCGGCGGCGACACACGCTATGCAAGCTGGAACTATTGCCCCTTGGAGGACTGGCAGGAATTAACCATCAACAGAAACGGAGGGGGTAACCCTTGAGATGCAGATTGAGCGGCAGCGTCGTCGCAGATGAAGACCTGTGGCTATACGATTATTTTGAAATCCCGGCATTCTCCCCCCAAACGGTGCGGGATGCCATCGACAAGAACCCCGAAGGTGAGACCTTGACCCTTGAAATCAACTCAAACGGCGGCAGTGTGTTCGCCGGGTTCGAGATGTACAGTGTCTTGCAAATCGCCGACTGCCACACTGTGGCAGAAATTCAGTCCATTGCCGCTTCGGCGGCGACCACCGTCATGCTGGGCTGCAAGGAAGTGGTTGCTTCACCCGTGGCACAGGTGATGATTCATCTCCCGTCCTGCGTGACGGTCGGGGATGCCCCCACACATGAAGGCAGCATCGCCGTATTAAACTCCATCACAAAATCCATCCTCAACGGCTATGCCCTCAAATGCGGCAAGAAAAGCAATCGGAATGAGCTGGAACGGCTGATGACCACCAGCACTTGGATGACGGCACAGGAGGCCATGGGGCTGGGGCTTGTAGACAAAGTCCTTGGCAGCGAGGCCATCGATCCAAGAAATTTTGTGAACTGCGGCTATATGGGCAGCTTGGATGCAAGCTCGATGCGTCGAGAGTATGCCCGTCTGGTCGCCGAAGGGAAAGCCCCGGCAAGAAACGGGATCACACCACCGACGGTGCCAGATTCGGGCACCGAGCTTGCCCGCCTGCGGGCGGCACTGAAGCTCGAACAATACAGATTTTGAAGGAGAACGACCATGACAGAAACCACCAGACAGAAGTACATGGATGCGATGAGCCGACGGGCTGACCTCATCCAGCAGGCAGAAGCCGCCTTCGACGGCGGAAACATCGAAAACGGCATCCAGCTGACGGATGCTGCAAAAGCCTTGAACGCCGAAATTGCCGGCTATCAAACACTCATGGCAGAGGAGGCCCGCTTTGCCGATGGACACCCGGCCCCCACAGCCCACGAAGATCAGGAGAGAGCCGCCGAAACCGTGAACAGCTTCCTGAAGGGCGGCACCATTACCTTTTCCGCCGAAGAAGTGCGGAATGCATTCGGAGTGAAAAACAGCACCACGCTGGCAACGGGAAGCATCGTGGCACCCACCCGTGTCGGGATGCTGCACGACAATCTCTCTGCCCCTTGCTCCATCCTTGACCAAGTCTTTGTGCAGGATTTGACAGGGTGCAGCGCCGTGACGGAACCCATCGTATGGACAGAACAGGAGGCACAGGCAGGCACCATTGCAAGCCTTGCCGGTACGGCACGCACCGCCTCTGATCCCACCTTCAAGAATGCAAAAATTCAGCCCTATGAGCTTAACGTCACTTCCTTTGTTGACCGCAATCTTTCCCGACTCTCTCCCGTTGCCTATGAGGAAAAGGTGCGATCCCTTGCCATGCAGGCACTGCGCCGCAAGTGTGCATCCCTTATCTTTAACGGAGATGGACAGGCATCCCCACAGATGTACGGCATCAAAAATGCAAAGACAACCGATAACACCGCCCTTTTTAAAACGGTGTCTGTTTCTGCCATCTCTGCTGGTTTTTTGGATGACCTTGTGTTTGCGGTCGGCAGCGATGAGGAAACGATGGGTGCCTGCCGCCTGTGGCTTACCAAGGCAGACCTGAAGTCAATCGGTAAGCTCCGCAACAGCGATGATAAGCGAATCTATGAGGTCGTGCCGGATGCCGCCAACCCCAATATCGGTCGCATTGTAGACGGCGGACTGATTATCCCGTATTGTATTTCTTCCGCCCTGACCGCCCTGTCTACATCGACTGCCGGAGCGGCGGCCATCCAGCATATGGTTTACGGTGACCCCATGCAGTATGAGCTGGGACTCTTTGGCGCCTATTCCATTCGCATTGACGAGAGCGTCAAGTCCATCGAGCGGATGAATGCCATCCTGGGCGATGTGATGGTCGGCGGCAACGTCATCGGCAAGGATGCCTTCGCCGTGGGCACCCTCCCGGCAAAGGCATGATGCCGCTGACACTTGCCGCCGTCAAGCAATACTGTCGAATTGATGGGGACGATGATGACGAGTTGGTGTTGAGCTTGATGGATGCGGTTCCTGTCTATTTGGATGAAGCTGGTATCTCGGTTGATACTACCGATCTGCCAATCTACCAGCTTGCCGTGAAGGCGTATGTCCTGCATCTCTATGACCACAGGGGACTAACGGAAAACACGGCTGTACACGACGTGCCAGGATTACGCAATATTATCACACAGCGGAAGCTGATCGCAGACTGTGAACGGATTGTAAGGGGTGGCGGCGATGATTGATGCCGGGAAATTGAACCGTCGGGCGGAAATTTGGGGAAATGGACTGTCGTCTACCAAGGATGCTTTGGGGCAGTATGCACAGGAGGACAAGCTGGTTGCTACCGTCTGGTGCGGGGTAACCCCACAGACCGGCAGTCTACTGTCTGGGAGGGCTGCGGATACGCAGCTCTCCCGCACCACACACAAGGTGGTCATTCGCTACCGACCCGGCATGACCCCTGATCTGTGGCTTGTGATTGAGGGGCAGCGGTATGAAATCCTTTATATCCTTGACCCGTATTTGGGACATGAGTGCTTGGAATTATTTTGTGAGGTGAGGATGGAATGAACTCAGAGGATGGCTTTGATGTGAGAGATTTTGTTGCACTTGAAAAATCCTTTGAGCGCTTCCGGGCGGAATTTCCACAACAGGCGGAGAACTTTTTGACAAAGCAGGGCACGGAAGCGAGGACTCGACTAATTGAGATAACCAATATGTCCACAACCAAAAAAACGGGGAACCTAATCAAGGGTATCCATCGAAAGCCCGTTGAAATTTGGGAGGATACCATCCAAACCCGTGTCTATAATAAAGCACCACACGCCCCGCTTTTGGAACACGGGCATGAACTGTGGGCTTGGGGACACGCAACAGGTAAAGATGTGGAGGGTAAGCATATGGCTGCCTATACAACCAAAAGTATGAAACGTACCTTCCCGGGGGATGCCGCTGACTTTGTTGAAAGACAACTCAAAAAATTGCGAAAGTGAGAGCTATGCTTATTCAAACCATACGGGCGGTATCCTCTATTGTCGAAGCTGTGTTTGGCGAGCCGCCCACCACCAAGGACATTGACGAAGGTCTGAAGCGTCCCTGCACCTTTGTGCAGCCGTCCAGTATATCGGAAACCAGCACGGAGACCGTGCGGCGGGAAGCCTATGGAATCGATATCATCCGCTTTGGAGATCTGTCGTACAAGGGCTATTTATCCCTCTTGCAGGCACAAGCCGCCCTGTCAGCGGCGCTCTCGGTGCCCATCCGGACGCAGGAGGGGGACTACATCGACCCCGGAGAGGTGGAAACCAACATCCATCGGGCGGATATGGTGCTGATCGTTTCCTTCCGTGTCGAATCGATTTCTATTGTATCGCCCGATTCCGACGCAGAACCCATGGAAACACTACAACTGACAGAAAGGATGGATTAAATGGGATTACCAACCATCAACGTAACCTTTAAAAAGCTGGCAAGCACGGCACAAGCACGGTCTATGCGTGGCGTATTGTGCGTCGTGGTACAGGACAGCACGACGACCACCTTTGACCACAAAGCCTACACAGCGCTGGAGGAGGTCGGCAAAGCCGACTACACGACCGCAAACTATGACAGCATTGCCCGTGCGTTTGCCGCATCGCCTTACAAGGTCATCGTCGTCCGCATCGGCACCAGCGGCACCATTGCAGACGCAGAAGCGATTTTGGACACGCTGTCCTATAACTGGCTCTGTGCCGTGCCGACCACGCTCCAAGGCGGCATCGTGACCTACGTCAAAAAAATCAACACCGCAAGCCGGGTGCGGAAGGTCAAGGCACTTGTCACTGGGCAGACTGGTGTTGACGATGCCCATATTGTCAACGTTGCGAACACGACCGTCACGCTGAACGGTGCCTCTGCAACCTTGTCGATGGCGTTGTATCTCCCACGGCTTGCCGCCGTGCTGGCAGCCTGCCCCATGACGGAGAGCGTGACCTATTACGCATTGTCCGACCTCGATGACGTCGCTGCCATCGCAGATGTTGGAGCATCGGTTGACGCAGGCAATCTGTGTCTATTCAAGGATGACGATACCATCCGTGTTGCCCGTGGAGTCAATACCTTGCAGACGCTGACCGGCGACGCAACCGAACCCATGAAGAAAATTGCCGTTGTGGAAGCGATGGATATCATCCAAGAAGATATCATCCGCACATTCAAAACGTCCTATCTCGGAAAAATGAAGAACACCCTTGACAATCAGGCGTTGTTTATCTCCAACGTGACGGACTATTTCCGCACGCTTGCTGACGAAGGTATTTTGTACGCAGACAAAGACCCTGCGGTTATGATCGACGTTCCTGCCATGCGTGCGGCGTGGAAAAGTATTGGTGTGGATGTGACTGGTCTGACGGATGCACAGGTAAAGCGGAAGCCATTTCGCAGTCAGATTTTTGTGTCTGCCTGCATCTGCATCTTGGATGCAATGGAAGACCTGAATTTTGACATCACCATGAGCGACTAAAGGGAGGTACTATGGCTGGATTTGATAAAAATAAGGTCATGCGTGGCACATTCGGCAAGGTCTGGCTGGACGATGAACGGCTTGCCAGCATCAAAAAGTTTGAAGCGAAGGTGTCCATTGACTATGAGGATATGGAGATTAACGGGCTGCTTGCCACGCAAAAACGAATGCTTGGCTACAGCATCGCCGGCACGATGACCCTGTATAAATACGATTCATTCGTCATGAAAAAATACAAAGAGGCACTGCGGACAGGGGTGACCCCGAATCTGAAGCTGGTCGCTGCGTTGGATGACCCGGCGGCACTGGGGGCGGAGCGCATTTCGCTGAGCGATGTGCAGCTGGATGAAATTATGCTGATGAGCTTTGAGAACAAAACCTTGCTGGAGGAAGAAGTCCCCTTCACTGCTGGCGGCTTTGACGTGATTGACGAAATCTAAAGGAGAATCCCATGGAAAAGCATAAGAAATTAGCCCTGCAAGACCTGATTGCCAAGAAGATGCAGCGAGAGCAGGACAAAACCGAATACAAGCCCGTGTACATCGATGAGCTCGGCGGAAGTATCTTGGTCAAGAAAATCCCCGTCCTGCGTGTTATGGAAATGATGGATGCCAGAACGGATGACTCTATGGTATCCAATGTCGAATTCAACGTGGATTTGGCATATGCCGCTTGCGATATCTTTCACGAAAAAGAGCTGCAGGAAGCCTTTCGTGCCGCTGAGCCGACCGACGTTGTTTTGGCTGTTTTGGATGATAACATCGGTGCGCTAAGCGATATCTGCGCTGCAATCCTGTCTTTTTACGGGCTGGCAGATGACATCACCAAGACCCTAAAAAACTGATCAGGGGTGATGATGACCTTGCCGTCATCGCCCACTACATTAACAGGGGGCACACATTAGAAGAAATGCTCGGGCTTTCTTCGTTGGAGCGTGCATTCTTTTTAGTGGCATGGGAAGTGGAGGTGGAAACCTACTTTGGCGAGCAAAAACGTTAATATCCTTCTGAGCCTGAAGGATATGTTTACTCCCAAGCTGAAGGGAACAACGGCGGAAGTCCGTAAGCAGAAGAAAGAAATTAACGCTGCCTCACGGGTAATCAAAGGCTATGCCACAAATGCGAACAAACGCTTTAAATCTGTCATGGGCGCTGCCGGTCGGCTGACCCGCACGGTTGCCACGCTCGGCGGTGCCATTTCCGTTGCTGGTATCACCACCTTTGCCATCAAGGCGGAGGAGGGCTTTAACGAGGCACGAGAGGCAGAAACCAAGCTGGCTGCTGTCCTGCAAAATGTCCCGGATATCATTGCTAAGGGGGCAGGCGCTGCCGACGCTGCCAAGGAACGGCTGGTCGCCTATACAGACGCCTTGGAGCGTAGCGGTGTGATTGCCGGGGACGTGTCCATTGCAGGCTTGCAGCAGCTCGGCACCTTTCAGCTGACGGAAGCGTCCCTCAAGAAATTAACCCCGGGCATGGCAGATTTGCTTGCCCAGCAGAAGGGGGTAAACGCAACCCAAGCCGATGCCGTCAGCATTGGCAATCTCGTCGGCAAAGCCATGACGGGACAGACAGGCGCACTTTCTAAAGCCGGTATCATCATGACAGACTATCAAAAGCAGGTCATGACCTCCGGTACGGAAATGGAACGTGCCGCTATGCTGGCGGAAATTTTAAAGCAGAACGTCGGTGGGGTGAACGAAGCCCTTGCCAAAACGGATGCAGGTAAGGCTGCCCAAGCTGCCAACCTGCTGGGGCAGGCTACGGATATTGTAGGCGAAAAGGTCGCCGCTATTAAGGGGAAGTTTGCCGAACTTGTTGTGTCGCACCTTCCCGAGCTGCAAGCGGCGGCCACGGCGGCGGCGGATGGTATTGGCAGTGCCTTTGACCGGTTGTCCGGCTGGATTGACACGCATAAGGAGCAAATTTCCAATGCGTGTACAACCATACAAACTGTGGGGAAAACGGCGTTTGATATCGTGAGCGGTGCGGTCAAATTCTTTATGGACCATTCCAGCTTGTTAATTCCTGTCCTTGCAGGTGTGGTCGCTGGATTTACTGCGTTTAATATTATCGCACCGCTTGTACCCATTGTCCTAGCCTTAAATAAGGCTCTAAAAGCGTCTGCAACGGTTGGTGCCGTATTAAACGCAGTGATGGCGGCCAGTCCAGCCGGTATGATTGCGCTTGCAATCGGAGCTATCGTTGCGATTGTCGCCGTTTTAATTCTTAATTTCGATAAGGTGAAGGCAGTTGCCGCAACTGTGTTTGGGGCAATGAAAAACTTTGTCCTGACGTTGAAGGATGCGTTTGTTTCTGCGTTTGAGCAGATTCGGGATGCTATTGTCGGGGCGTTTGAATGGGTCAAGGAAAAATTGCAGCCGATTGTGGATTGGGTTGTTGGTTTTATCGACACGATAAAAGAGGGGTTAAATTGGATTAAGGACGGCGCTTCCGCTATTGGCTTCGGTCAACCTCAAACCAATCAATGGGTAGGACAGCACAAGGCACTGGGTACCCCGTATTTCAAGGGTGGCCTGACCCACATCAACGAAGGCGGGCGTGGCGAGATTGTGGACTTGCCGAATGGCACACGCATCATTCCGCATGACGTGGCCAAGAAGCAGGGCGGCGGCACGCAGGTTGTTGTGAATGTCACCGTGCAAGGGAACGTCATTGGCAACCGTGAGTACATGGAGCAGACCGGTAACTATGTGGCAACCAAGGTGATTAAGGCTTTAGGGGTGGTGTGACCTTCCGGCAGACGGAAAACCGCCCCTCGGGTGAGGGGCGGTTGGTCAGCGGATATCCAGCT
>CAYQRI010000053.1:0-11009 GCA_964420085.1 uncultured Ruminiclostridium sp. | reverse complement strand
GGAAATACAGCGGCTGCATTCGGGCATCGCCGCTGCCCTTGGTCATGACATCGAATAGCTTGCGGTTGGGCTGAGTATGCAGTTCATCGAACACCACGCCGTGGGTGTTGAAGCCGTGTTTGTTGGCAACATCGGCAGACAGAACCTGATAAATGCTCCCAGTGGGCTGATAGATGAGGCGCTTTTGGGATTCAAGAATTTTGCATCGCTTTTCCAGTGCCGGACACATCCGCACCATGTCGGCAGCCACATTAAATACAATGCTGGCTTGGTTGCGGTCGGCAGCACAACCATAGACTTCGGCGCGTTCCTCGCCGTCCCCACAGGTGAGTAGCAGTGCAACTGCCGCCGCAAGCTCAGACTTGCCCATCTTCTTTGGAATTTCCACATAGGCGGTATTGAACTGGCGGTAGCCATTGGGCTTGAGTGTGCCGAACACATCCCGGATGATTTGCTCCTGCCAGTCAATTAGCTCAAATGCTTTGCCCGCCCATGTGCCCTTGGTGTGCTGTAGACTCTCGATGAACGCCACAGCAAAGTCGGCGGTGGTCTTGTCGTAGATGGAATCAGATGCTTTGAAACGGGTCGGCGCGTATTTCTTCAGCTTTCGTATGGTGTTCACCTCCATTCAAAATCAAACACAACACTTGGAGGTCGCATCAGAAATAATGATGCGACCTCCAAATTGACAAAATAAAAGACACCCTCACAGGTGCCGTACAACGAGCAAAAGGGCCGCAGCCCTCATGCTATTCGATTTATTTGCAGTAATAAAAGCGTTTTCCGTTTGCTTCGGAAACGTGATCGAGCCGGTCGAAAAGGCCCCGGTCAAGCATAAACTGCTGTGCCTCAAAAAGCTCCTCAAAGGTGTAAATGCCGCTTTGTGTCATGACCTCGATTTTCGTCATCTGATTTGTCCTCCGCTTTTTAGGTTGTGTGTATATTACCGTCAATCGCAGGATATATCCACTCATTTCTGTGCATAAACTACACAACCTTTAGGCGGGAGAACAGGTGTGTTTATGCACGGTGGCTGCGGTGAATGGCATCGAGAATTTTCTCCCGCTCCTCATTCAGTATACCGATAGATTCCAAAGCTTCACGGGTGCCGCAGTCGGGGCAAATCATTGTTTCGTTATCCAGCCGTGACAATGCCGGGTGTCCTGCGTAGGCTTTGCCGCACTTGGGGCAAATGCGAATTTCATTAATAGCTGCTTTCATAGCGGCATTCCTCCTCGGCTGCAAAATAGGCATTCATAAGCGGTGTGCTGTCAAAGTGAAAGGCATCGTAGCCCTCAAGGCAGGTTTCCAAGTATTCTACCGTGGGAGCGCCGATGGGTCTGTCCTCATGCATGATATACACGAAGCACGCATGATTTCGCACCTTTCCGGTGCGGACATCCTTGACGGGGAGCGTCAAATATTCCTTGTAGTAGAAATTGGGGTAACCCTCATAACGGTCTAGCCGAAGTTCATCCCGTTCTGTTACCGACCAAACTGCCACCGGAACGCTTGCACCCACTTTCGGCTCAATGGTGAGGTAGCTGCCGGAGCGGCTGCCCTTAAACAGCAGTTCGTAGTCCTCAATGACCGCAGTGCCAATCACAGCGGCTATCGGGCAGCGGTATCGCATTTGAGGAAGGTTGAGGTTGCTTCCATAAGCTAAATAATATTTTCTGTTCATATTCAAATCTCCTCCTACCACCGAAAGACCGCCATGGCGGTCAATGGGGGCCAGTGGCTATGTCCTTCAAGCGGCTCTGCCGTGGCGGAATGCGGTGTCGCCTGCAAGATGCTTGGTAAGAAAATCCCGTGCAGTTGCAAATTCCTCACCGATGAAGCCAAGTCGGAGGAGCCAAGTTCGCATGGCGTATTTTGGGTTTTCCTTTTGCTGTTCCTTGGGGCTGGCGGTTTTGACCTCTTTTGCCATCTGGCTGAGTGCAAGGCAAAGCTGAATGTAGCTTTTGAGCTGTCCTGCGTGAAGGCCGCCCCTGCGGTCTGCGGTGGGGTTATCAAACTGGAAAAGCCGGAACTCAACCGTGCCCTTGGTGAAGGTCGCATGAAGGTTGAGCATATGGTAGCGGCTGTCGTTGTAATGCTGGTCTCTGCCGTAGTTTGCGCTGTTGCCGTCGTACCAGATGTCTGCCAAGCCTGCCATGTTGGTGGGCTTTTTCTGGTTGAGCCGTGCGAGGAAGCTGGGGTCAACCGTGCGGCAGTAGCGGCGCATCCGCCCCCTGTCCAGCCGAAGAGCATCAGCGAGGAGTGTTTCGTGGCTTGCCATGATGTTGGCAAGGTTGCGGAGGGTGGCGGGCGTGTGCCCGTTTGCGCCGATGTGGATGTGGACTCCGCAGCCGTTGTCTGGGTTGCTGACCGCACCCGCTTTGCGGAGGATTCTCACAAGCTCCTGCAAAGGTTCAATGTCGTCGTAGCGGAGAATGGGGGTTACCAGTTCGCACTTTTCGCTGTCGTCGCCTGCGATGCTAACGTCCTTTTGAAATTTCCACTCTCTGCCCTCGGCATCCCAAGCGGAAACCGTGCTGTAACCGTTGCGGCGGGCGGTGTTCTCAAAGCGGCCTGTGCCGAAGAAGTCGGCTGCAAGCTTGGCAGCTTTTTCTCTGCTGATGTGGTTCATCTCAACTTCAACCCCGATGGTCTGGCGCTTCATGTTCTCAATCTGCTGTGTTGTTTTTTCGCTCATGTTCATGCCCTCCGATGTGTGTTTTCCCTTTTGGTAGTCACATATTACCGTCATAAAGGGCATATATCCACTCAATTCTGAGCATAAACTACACAATCTTTCCGGACGGAAACTGGTGTATTTACGGCAGGTTATTCCTCGGCGGAAGCGCTTTTGAAAGCGGAGCTGCCAGACAAGTTTCGGAGTAGTATTTTGCGGTGTTCTTTATACTCCGCACCGATGAAGCCCAACCGTAGGAGGAAGCAGCGGAAGGCGTATTTTTCATTCTCTACCGGCTTTTCTGTGGCGGTGATTCGTGTTTGGCTCTTTGCCATGCCGATGAGCGCCCCCGTGAAATGGGCGTAAGCGTTGACCGCATCGCCATCGGGAAAACCCTTGAACCAAGGGAAGCGGATTTTATCCTCCGTCACCTCGATGGGCAGGGCATCCGCGCCCAAAGCCTTTTTGATAAGGGACTCTTTGCTTGCCACCAACCGATGCAGATTTTCAAGAGCGGCATCGGTCATGTCTGTCTTGGGGTACTCGATGACCAGCGAATCCACAATCTCCGGCAACTCAACAGAAAAGCCGCATTCATAAAGGGCTGAGGATAGCTTCTCGGCTTCATCGTCGGTGCAGGACACCGTGCCATTCTTGTCGATGGTTACGCCGCCCACTTCGTAGGCAAAAGAGGGAGCGCCCAGATACTTGGCAGGCAAATTCAAAATCTCGCTGATGGCAGTCACCAGCTTTTTGTGCTCTGCGCCGGTTACATTGTAGTTCAGTTCCATGTTCCGTCCCTCCCGCCCAATAAAAATACTACCGCATCGGAGAACCCGGCACGGTAGTAGCAGTTTTGTGTTTCGCCGTCCACCAGCGAAAATGCATTTTCCAGTGCCACCAATGCGGCAGCCTGCTCTGGGGAAAGCGATTCCTTCAAGACACCAAGGCAACTCTCAAAATGTTGATAGGCGCTTTGCAGACCTTCGTTGTCCCGCATGGCACAGTCGGTCATGCGCTGCTGTAGGAAGTTGTCCATTGCGGCTTGCAGTTTTTCGTCCATTCCATGTACCACCTTTCAATTTGGTAGTCACATATTCGCTCTGAATGCGGTATATAGCAAGTGTTATCTGCGAGAATACTGACATTCTCCATAGTACACAAAGGCACGTTCATTTTGTGGGCACAAAGACCTTCACCGGAATGCCACGCTGCTTGCAATTATCAATGACGAACTTGGTGCCATGGGACGCGCCATCCCAGAACGCCAACACCACATCGGCATATTCGATAATAGTGATGTTCCGCTTGAGCGGAGCACTGCGACCGAATTTATCATACTCCGGCAGAAATTCCGTCAGCTTGATGTCGTGGGACTGAGCGTATTCCCTTGCGGAGGTGTCTACACCCCTTGCACCCCCGGACACAATTTCCGTGGTGCCCGCAGGGAGATATTTGCCAAGGTCAGCCACTGTTAAACCCCTCGAACCGATTACCGCTACCTTCATGCTCTGTCCTCCCATCGAATGTATGCCGCCCATTTTACATATGCATCCAGCTCCGGCATAACTAGAATTCCTTCATTTTTACACAGTTGGCATACCAAAAGACATCGAAAAATGTCGCCCTCGGAGCATAAACCGCCGAAGTCCTCAATGAACTGCCTGTCCACCAGTAAGTCCTCGGTAAAGTTTTCGTAGTCCAGTGCATCCAGCTGAACGGTATGAACGACCTCATAGGGACGCTCAGTTTGCGGCAGATGGGGCTTTCTCAAATCACGAATTGTGCGGGGTGTCCGCACAAAAAATGCCGTCATAAAAGCACCTCGTAGGTAATATTATGGTTATACTGAATAACCATAATAAACATCGTACCATACTATGGTTATAAAATAAAGTCATTGTATAACCATTGGAGGTGCTTTTTATGAAGGTTAAAGGTGTTACCATTCGTTTTCCGCAGGAAATGCTAGATAAAATAGGGTATGTTGCCGACTATGAGGGGCGCTCAGTCAACAGCCATGTTCTTGTACTCGTGCGAGAAAGCATTGCTCAATTTGAAGCGGAGCACGGAGAAATTGAAGGAAACATTGCGAATGATGTCAATGTAAAGCCCCCAAGAAAAAATCAAGAATAACGCAGACGAGGACACGGTTTAATCCGTGCCCTCGTTTTCTGCTTCTGCGATGCCCTTCAGTACGAAGCACACACAGGGCAGCGCCACACCGTTGCCCCACATTTTGTATTCGGCGGCATCGGAATGAGGATTTTTCAGCCATTTGAGAATTTGCTTTTTCGTCTTGGGTTTCACGGAGGGGGCTACGATGCGGCGGTGGGTTTCCCAGACCTCCGTCCAGAACGCAAGCTCCTTCTCGGTTGGATTCTCCGTGCCTAGATCGGCACACCACCAGTCTGGGAAGCCCTGCAAGCGGGCGCATTCGGTAGGGGTTAGCCTGCGGACGATGTAATCCGAGCCGTGCAAAACCGGGATAAGCCGGTCACTGTAGGCATCCTGCCCGTTGAAACCGCTGGGGTGTGCGCCAGCCGCAATCGTCCCGGCAACTTTTTGATAGGGCTGGCTTACCAACGGAACGTCCTTATAATCACGAGCCATCAGCGTTGCAGTTTGCTCCTCGCTAACTACACCGAAACCGCCCGTAGTCATGGAATAGGCAACGGCGTGC
This sequence comes from uncultured Ruminiclostridium sp., assembly GCA_964420085.1. Classification (GTDB taxonomy): domain Bacteria; phylum Bacillota; class Clostridia; order Oscillospirales; family Oscillospiraceae; genus Evtepia. The sequence goes on along the minus strand of CAYQRI010000053.1, from coordinate 5,649 downwards.
TTATCCACGGTATTGAGGGTGAAGCAAACATCCTCGTTAACCCCGTCACCTTGTGGACCGTTCTTATCGTTTCTGCCCACCATGCTGCCCTGAATTGCCACCACGGCAATGCCGCCTTGGTTGCAACCGGGATTGCCACCATTACCATCAAGGGTGCGAGCGGTGTCGGCTTCATAAATTCCGCTGTGCGGATTAGCAGATTTCATAGAGTTGCTGGCATCGGAGCAGATGCCGTAGCAAAGTACAGCACTATCGGCATTGCCCGCGGCAAGAGTATGACATGGACTGCCCTGCTTGGGGTTAGAACGATTTTGCTTGGAAGTAACTTGTTTAATGTCAAAGACTGTAGGCACAAAAACGGCCTGCTCATTGTTGCAGGAAAGGGTTGCAGATTTGTCCTCCTGCACCAGAGCACCCTTGCCGCCGCCTTCGCAGCCGGAACGCACCTTCAAGGTCAGCGGCACATTCATACCACCGGTGCCCATGCGGGAGGTGAGGGTCTGCACTGTGCCGTCCTCTCGGATTCTAATGCGACCATCGGTGGGGTGATTCTCAATCGCCACGCCAGGGATTGTCCCGGCACGGAGTGTGGGTGCAGTTTCTTCTTCAAATCCCACGCTACGACTCTTTGCCGAATGCTCGGTGCAAAAGCCAGCGGACTGCAATACGCAGGGTGGATGGTGTGCTTCGGCACGGAGGGTTGCGGTGACCTCATCGGTCACATCCATGCGGTTGCCGCCCTGGTCGTTCAGGCAGATGCCTGCGCTTCCAGAGCCAGCCGCAGCATCTCGGGCAGTTCCTTGCCACGCACTGAAGCACGGCGCAAAATTCCTTGACACGCCCGCTGGCTCAAATAGTATTTCTCGGGCACGACCACCTGCAAAATCTGCGACAAGGTAGATTCTACGGCGGCGTTGGGCGACTCCGAAATGTTGCGCATCGACAGTTCTGTAAGCAACGCTCCATCCGTCTCCCATGTAGCAGTCGGCATAGGGCCACTTTCCGTTTTCAGGCGCAGGCACCTCGGTGCCCGGCTCGGTAACGCTGATGACCGCTTCGAGGACGGCTTTGAAGTCGGCTCCTTTGTTTGAACTGAAAGCACCGGGCACATTCTCCCAGCAGATGTATCTTGGGTATTTGCCATGGGTGGCACACCTCATTTCTTTTACAATTCGGATAGCTTCATAGAAAAGGACGGATTGCTTGCCGTCCAGCCCGGCTCGTTTTCCCGCCACCGACATATCAGTGCAGGGTGAACCGAAGGTGATGATGTCCACCGGCTCGATTGTGCCGCCATCCATGGTGGAGATATCGCCGTAATGCTTCATATTGGGCAGACGCTTGGTGGTCACCCGAATGGGGAACGGCTCAATTTCGCTTGCCCAGACGGAGGTAATACCGCAAAGCAGACCGCCCAGTGGGAAGCCCCCAGAGCCGTCAAATAGGCTGCCGAGCGTGAGTTTATGCATCTGCGGTTTCCTCCAATCGTTGTTTTAGGGCAGTAAAAAACGCCTTGCCTTTGAGGGGAAGCCCTTTCGCAAGGCACTCCTCCTCAAACGCAAAGCGTGTATCCAATTCTTTTATGCTGTAGTCGGCACGGAATTTTCGCCAAGTTTGCGTATCCCACACGCCGAGCTGCCGCCATAAATCCGGGAAGTTTTTCCGCAGCATTCGCAGCTCCGCCAAACCTTGCAAGGGGCAGCACCAGCAGGACACCCGGTGGAACAGCGCATACAGCCCGCCCCAGTCAAAACCACGGTCATAGCAGTATTGCAGGCATTCCACTTCTGTTACGCCCCAATCCACTAGCGGATGGATGTGGTTTGCAGCTTGGTTGTTTTTTCGCTGCAAGCGTTCCGTTTCATCGGCGGCAATGCCGATGTACTGAATTAAATCATATTCTTTTCGCAGCGTTTGCAGGAATTTTTCTCTTGGCGTATCCTTCAACCGATTGGTACACCACCGCTGACGAGGACCCGCCCAGCCGTAGCCAAGATAATCCTTACCAAACTGCTGAACAAAGGCCTCCCGGTGCGTGCGTTTTACCGGGGCCTGACAGAAATAATATTCATAATCATGCTCGGCACGAATGCGGGTGATAGGCCTGCCAATGTATTTCTCCAGCTTGTCCAGATGCTCATACATGGCAGGAAACTCCAGCCCCGTGTCGCAGAACAAAATAATGTCAACGGGCATATTCCGCTCTAGCATCATAAGCAGCATAGCGGTGGAATCCTTGCCGCCGGACAGGGAGACAACTCTGAGCTTGGGTTTATCCATCGGCGCACACCTCCGCATAGGAAAATGTCAGCCCATCACGTTGGACGGACACTGCATCACTGCCGCCGACCTGCTCAATGTACCGTTTCACGATGACATCGCAGAATTTTTCATCCAGCTCGATGGTGCAGCAGCTTCGGTCGGTCTGCTCGCAAGCAATGAGCGTAGAACCGCTGCCACCAAAGGGGTCAAGCACCAGCGTGTTGCTCATGCTGGAATTGGTGATGGGGTATGCCAGCAACGGTATCGGCTTCATAGTCGGATGGTCGCCATTTTTCTTAGGCTTGTCAAATTCCCAGATGGTGGTTTCCTTGCGGCCCGTGTACCACTGGTGTTTGCCTTTCTTTTTCCAGCCGAATAGCACCGGCTCATGCTGCCACTGGTAGGGACTGCGCCCCAGTACCAACGATTGCTTCTTCCAAATGCAGCAGCCGGACAAAAAGAATCCGGCATCCGAAAAGGCTCTGCGGAAATTCAGCCCCTCGGTGTCGGAATGAAAAACATAGATGGAAGCATCGTCAGCCATAACCGCTTCAGTATTTTTGAAGGCAGCCAACAAAAACTCATAAAATGCCGTGTCAGCCATGCTATCATTTTTGATTTTTCCTGCGCTGCCTTCGTAGTTGACGTTGTAAGGCGGGTCAGTCACCACCAGATTTGCCTTGCGGTCGTCCATGAGCAGAGTGAAGGTTTCTGCCTTGGTGGAATCCCCGCAGACCAGTCGGTGCCGCCCCAGTGTCCAAACATCCCCAAACTTTGTAATGGTGGGCTTTTGCAGTTCGGCATCTACATCAAAGTCATCGTCTTTTACATCGTCCGCACCAAAAAAGTCGGAAAGCTCCGCAGGGTCAAAACCTGTGAATTCGAGGTCGTAGTCCAACTCTTGCAGTTCGGACAACTCAATTTTCAGCATTTCCTCGTCCCACCCAGCATCCAGTGCCATGCGATTGTCTGCAAGAATGTATGCCTTTTTTTGCGCTTCGGTCAGGTGGTCAACGAACACGCAGGGTACCTCGGTGATACCCTCGGCCCGGGCGGCTTCCATTCTGCCGTGTCCGGCAATCACGCCGTAGTCCCGGTCGATGAGAATGGGATTGATAAAACCAAACTCCCGCAAGGAGGAACGCAATTTTTGAAGCTGTGCCGGAGAGTGGGTGCGTGCGTTGTTCTGATATGGCACCAGCTTGGTGAGCGGCACAAGCTGCATTTCGGATGTAGTCTTTTCCATTACACAAGCCCCCATTCTGCAAACTTCTCAAAGCCGCCGATGTGGTCGATGTACTGCTTGGCAATGCCGACAATTTCGGAATACGGCTTGCCATCCACAGTGTCATCACCAATGGCGCAGACCAGCTCCACCGGCTTGCCGGTTTCCTGTGCCTTGAGAAAAGCGTAGATGTTTACCGACACATCCGCTTTGGAGAGGTCTTTGCCATGCAAGCCACCGCCTGTGACCGAGTCTGCCATATCGGAGCCGAGCTTGCGGTTGGTGGCACCAGTGTCTACATCGGTGCCGCCTGTCCAGTCACCCAGCGGATTGATTTCTGCGTTGGGGAACACTGTGCGAAGCTCCGCCGTAGGTGCGTTGCTCTGACAGAGGATGAGCCTGCTGCCGTCCAAGATGTATTTACCGTCACTGGGATTGTAGGCATAAATGCGTCTGGCGATGGCGGAGAGTTTTTTCTGCTCCGATGTGACAGGCATTCCCTTGAAGATGCCGTTGTCGCCGCAGTGAAAACCATCTCGCTGATTTTCGGAAAGGTGCGCATCCTGCAAAACAATCACAATATCCGTTTCTACCTTCCCGGCTATGCGATGCACTGCATCGTCGATAGCGAAAACATCAAGATTGGCGGTGGTTTCAATAATGGCATGGCACTTGCCGTGACCGATGAGCACCTCCACGGCGATTTTGGGAGCGGATTCTGCTTTATATGCCAAATCCACAATGGCCCCGGCAATTCTGTCCGCCACCTTGTCCGGGTGGCTTGGGTTTACTTTTTCAAACATAGGCTTTATCCCTTTCTGGCTCTGAGGAGCCGCTCCATCACATCATCCTGTGGATTGGCACCGCTGTATTCGCCGGTGCAGTTTTCCTTCACAATCTGAAAAATTTCCAACCACAGACGATTGGTTTGATTCATGAAGTTTTGGCTCATGGACACATAAGGCGAAGCAATCGCCGCCCCGGTAGTGGGGTGCTTTGCCAGAAAGCCATACCCGCTGACCGCCTCCTCACACTGAATCCATCGCGCCACGCTCATGGCATACCGCTCCAAAAGCTGGGGCGAAACCAGCACCGCACAGCCGCGCTCATTCAGCCACTGCCATGTGGATTTATAAATATCACCGGCGACCAGTGTTTTGCCGTCCTTCTGCACGGCAGCCAGCATTTTATTCGGCTCCGGCATCACCTGACCTTGCAGGTCGGCAGCATCGGAAAATTCCATCACCGTCAGCTTTCTGCCGCCGGGGTTGCCCTCGGAAATTTTGTCTGCTAGCGGCTTTTTCTTGCGTCCCGCGCCCACACGAGCGCCGCCGCTATTTTGGTTTCCAGCCAAACTCTCACCTCCCCGGGGCTATACCCTCATTTGATTTCGCTTTTTCGCACACGAAGCCCCAGGCCGCTGCCCGAGATGGAAAGCTGTGGAGATTTTACCGCCCCTACCGGGTTACCGGGTTACCAAACCCTCATCGGTTGTGCCAGCGATCGCCCATCTCCACGGTGATTCGTGCGTGGCATGGCTTGCAGAGTGCCATGAGGTTACCGGTCTCATTGCCGCCGCCTTGGGAGAGGGGCAGAATGTGGTGAACCTCCTCGGCTGGGGTGAGCCTGCCATCCTTCCGGCACTGTTCACACAGAGAGTGCGCTTTGATGTAGCGGTCACGAATGCGTTTCCACGCACGACCGTAGCGTTTGTTGGTGGCAGGGTCACGCTGGAAGCGATTGTAGTGCCTGTTTACATCCTGCTGATGCTGCGTGCAGTATTGCAGGCCGCTTTCGGCAAGCCGACTGCAGCCGGGATAGGTGCAGGGGCGTTTTGGTTTATAGGGCATCGGCTCACCTCCGTTTGGGCATAAAGAAAGCCCTGCAAGATTTCTCCCGCAAGGCTCTCTCAGATTCTGTTTTGCTAAGTATATATTACCACAAAGGCCATAGTGCAAAACAGTGCAAAAGTGTGTCCAGTTTTAAGAAACAGCCACTTTTTTTAGGGCTTCATTGTGGAGCGTATGAATGTTGCGCACACGGTAACCCATTGCCACAGCAATCTGCTCCCATGTCTTGAAGCACAGATAGCGTAGCTCCAACAGCGTCTGATACTCGGTATTGTCCACCGCCTTGATGATGCGCACCATGTCACGCTTAAG
>CAYQRI010000052.1:8996-11347 GCA_964420085.1 uncultured Ruminiclostridium sp. | reverse complement strand
CGCTAGAAAAATCCCCTAAAGCGAGTTCCTCGTTAGAATTTTCTCTTTTATAAAATAGAACAAACCATGATACTAGGAGGATTTTCCCATGCAGATCATTTCAGGCGGTATTACCGCAGCGAAGGGCTTTCAGGCGGTAGGCCTGCATTGCGGCGTGAAGGATAACTTCACCGCACCCCAGCCCGATAAAAAGGATTTGGCACTCGTCCTTTCTGAGGTTCCCTGCACCGCAGCCGGAACCTATACCCTGAATGTCGTCAAGGCAGACCCCGTCCATTTGACCAAGAAAAATCTCGCAGACGGTAAGGCACAGGGCGTGATCATCAACAGCGGAAACGCCAACGCCTGTGCGCCCCTTGGCATGGAAAATGCCGAGAAAATGGTGCAGGCCGCCGCCGCTGCCACCGGACTCGCCCCCACAGACTTCGCCGTCTGTTCCACGGGCATCATCGGCGTGGAGCTGAATATTGATGCCATCACCGCCGCCGTTCCCGCCGCCGTTGCCGCACTCTCCAACAGTGCCGCCGCCTCCGACGATGCCGCTCATGCGATTATGACCACCGATCTCCGTAAGAAGGAAATCGCCGTCACAGTCGAGGTCGGCGGAAAGACCGTCACCCTCGGTGCCATCGCCAAAGGCTCCGGCATGATTCACCCCAACATGGGCACCATGCTCTGCGTCGTCACCACCGACTGTGTCATTGAGAGCGCACTCTTGCAGTCGATGCTGAAAACCATCGTTACCAAGACCTTCAACCGCATCACGGTGGACGGCGATACCTCCACCAACGATACCTGCGTCGTGCTGGCAAACGGCATGGCAGGCAACGCCGCCCTCCAAGAGGGTACCGCAGACTACGAGACCTTCTATGAAGCACTCCGCCATGTCTGTGAATATGAGGCAAAGATGATTGCCGGCGACGGCGAGGGTGCCGGTCGGCTGGTCACCTGCACCGTCACGGGTGCCAAGAATGAGCAGGATGCAGAGTATATGGCAAAGGCCGTTGTGCGCTCTCCCTTGGTCAAGTGCGCCATGTTCGGTACCGATGCCAACTGGGGACGTGTGCTGTGTGCCATCGGCTATTCCGGTGCCGACTTCGACCCCAAGGACGTAGAGGTCAAGTTCCTCTCCGAAGCCGGTGAGCTGCTGGTTTGCGCCGGCGGTCAGGGCGTGGACTTTGACGAGGATTTGGCAAAGAAGGTGCTCTCCGAGCCTGAGGTTCTCATTGCTGTTACCCTGCACGAGGGCGAGGGCGTCTGCTCCTGCTGGGGCTGTGACCTCTCCTATGACTATGTGAAAATCAACGGCGACTATCGGAACTAAGGATGCCTCTGCATCCGGTTGCCCCAAAGGAAGGATTTCTCCTATGGATATGAACGATTACCTGGAGCGTTCCACCGTCTTGGTGGAAGCACTCCCTTATATTCAAACGCACTACGGCAAGACGGTTGTCATCAAATACGGCGGCAATGCGATGATCTCCCAAGAGCTGCGGCAGGCGGTCATCAGCGATATTATTTTGCTGAATTTGGTCGGTGTGCAGGTGGTCATGGTACACGGTGGCGGTCCTGAAATCGGACAAATGCTGGAGCGTGTGGGCAAGCAGTCCCGCTTTGTGGACGGCCTGCGCTATACGGACGAGGAAACCATGGATATCGTACAGCAGGTGCTCTGCGGCAAGGTTAATAAAAATCTGGTCTCCACCATCAACAATCTGGGCGGCAAGGCGATTGGTCTTTGCGGTCTGGATGGCGCCTTGTTCCAAGCAAAGAAGCTGGACGACAAGTACGGTCTGGTGGGCAATATCGTCAAGGTTTGTCCACAGATTGTGCACGATTGCTTGGAGCGTGGCTATATCCCCGTCATTTCCACCGTGGCGCTGGGGATCGACAACGACACGGTGTATAATATCAACGCCGACACCGCTGCCTCCGAATTGGCCATCGCACTCGGAGCAGAGAAGCTGATTTTGCTCACGGACGTGCGGGGTGTGCTGCATGACCCGAAAAATGAAAAATCCCTCATTCCGCAAATTCGTCTGCATGAGGTGCCCGCTCTCATTTCCAGCGGTGTCATTGGGGGCGGCATGATCCCCAAAATCGACTGCTGTGTGAATGCGCTGGAGCATGGCGTTCACCGTACCCATATCATCGACGGACGCATCCCGCACTCCATCCTCACCGAAATGCTCTCGCATAAGGGCATCGGCACCATGCTTTGGGAGTGACGAGCATTTTTCGCTCGTTCGGCAACTGCACTTGGCAAAGTGCAGTTGTCCAGTGGACAGTATAAAACGAAACATCGGATACAAGGAGGGTTTCCCCTATGAAAAAAGATTTATTGAAGCTGC
>CAYQRI010000052.1:2870-8896 GCA_964420085.1 uncultured Ruminiclostridium sp. | reverse complement strand
GAAACATCGGATACAAGGAGGGTTTCCCCTATGAAAAAAGATTTATTGAAGCTGCTCGACCTGAGCACAGAGGACATTTTGGAAATTCTGGATACCGCCGACCAGCTCAAGGAGATGAAACAAAACGGCATCCAGCATCCTTTTTTGGCAGGGAAAACCCTCGCCATGATTTTTGAAAAAAGCTCCACCCGTACCCGTGTTTCGTTCGAGACCGGCATTTATCAGCTGGGCGGAAACGGCATTTATCTCTCCGACAAGGACAGTCAAATCGGACGGAATGAGCCGGTGGAGGACACCGCACGGGTGCTCTCCCGCTTCTGTGACGGCATCATGATCCGTACCTTTGCCCAAGAGGAGGTGGAGACCCTCGCCAAATATGCCACCATTCCTGTCATCAATGGTCTAACGGATTTTTGTCACCCCTGCCAGGTCTTGGCAGACCTCATGACCATTCGGGAGCATAAGGGCAACTTGGAAGGGCGGAAGCTCTGCTACATCGGGGACGGAAACAACATGGCTAACTCTCTGATTGTCGGCGGTCTGAAGTGCGGCATGAAGGTTTCCATCGCCTGCCCCGAGACCTACACACCCGACTCCGTTATTTTGGAGTTTGCCAAGCAATACCCGGGTATGTTTGAATGCACCCCCGATATCCTAAAGGCCTCTCAGGACGCCGATGCGGTCTATACCGATGTTTGGGCATCCATGGGACAAGAGGGCGAGTTCAACGAGCGGAAGCAGATTTTTGAGGGCTATCAGATCAACGCTGAAGTCATGGCGGCAGCGGCACCCGGTGCCATTGTGCTGCACTGCTTGCCTGCCCACCGCGGCGAGGAAATCACGGCTGAGGTCTTTGAGGCGCACGCCGATGAGATCTTCGACGAAGCGGAAAACCGTCTGCACGCCCAAAAGGCTGTTATGTATTTGCTGATGAAGTAAGGAACGATAAACCACCAACGTCCATAAAAAAATCCGCTATCCTCGTCCTTTTGGGACGGGGGGAGCGGATTTTTTTGGGGCTTTTTGACATTTGTTATTCTGTGGGTGAAATGGCGGTTTGTTTTGGAAGGGACACGTTTACCACGCACTCTGGCGGAATTCCAGAAGCTCCTGTGCAGAAAGCAGCAGCATTGCCGCATCGGCACGGGTCAGCTCGCCGCTGAGGGCAAGCGTGCCGTCGGTCTCGGGTGCCAAGACCCCGACTGCCTCCAGATTGACCATGGACTGATACGCCCAAGCGGGGGTGCTTTCCTGTGGGAAGGTGCCGTCTGCGGCGACATCAGATACCTTAAGGAGACGATTCAGCATGACCGCTGCTTCCGTTTGCGTAATCGTACGGTCGGGCGCAAAGGCAGTACCCTCTGCACCGGTCATGCAGCCCTGCACCATGCCAAAGCGCAACGCAGAGGCTACATAAGGCTTCGCCCAGACGGAGATACTATCGTCGTCACAAAAGCCTGTGAGGGTCGCTTCGGGCAGGGTTTCTACCCCGACGACATCCATTGCCATGGCTAAGAATTCCTCCCGTGTTACGGTCAGCGCAGGACGGAAAAACCAGCCGTCACCCATGCGGTCGCCCACAAAGGCTTCTGTTTCGGCCAGAGCGATGGCTGCCTTATGGGCGGGGTGACCGTTCATATCGGCATAGGTTACCTTGGTATCCGGCTTGCTGATTTTAATGGAAACTGTGGCGGGACGAGAGGTGTTTCCTTTTTCATCCTTTGCCACATAGGTGAAGGAATCCTTGCCCGTTTTGTTCTCATAGGGCGTATAGGTGAATTGGGGGGCGCCATCCTCTGTAAACTCCAGTGCCCCACGGGCAGGATTTTTGGTCACTTGGAAGGTCAGGGGGACGCCCTGCGGATGCACAGCGGCCAGAGTTCCGCAGACCGCTACGTTCTTATAAGTGGAGATGGTAAGATTTTCTGCGATGGGCAGAACCTCGGCTCCGGCTGCTTCCTCCCGTGCTGCTAAGGCAAAAACGGGAATGCAGCAGCAAAAAACAGAAAGGATCAACAGAAAACAGAGCCGTTGAAAATTTCGTGATTTTGACATGGGAAATACCTCCTCTATTCCGTGTTTCCTTAGGGTATCCCTCATTTTTGATGTTATACTCGTTGTCGCTCTCGCCAGAGGGAGAGGAATATCCCAATTCCTCCAAAGCTTGCCAAAAGGGAGGAGCCGCCATAGCTGAAAAAGGGCAGCGTGACACCGACCACCGGAAGAAGATACAGGCACATTCCAACGTTAAAGATCACCTGCGACAGAAACAGTCCGGCAAGCCCCATGGCGACATCGGAAAAGAGGGGGGAGCCGGAACACCGTGCCAGCAGCATACAGCGGAGCACAATCCCGGAGAGCAAGGCGAGGATGACAATACATCCTATGAGTCCCCATTCCTCGCCTGCTACAGAAAAGATAAAATCTGTATGGCGGGCGGGCAGGGCAGAGGGGGAGCTGCTTTGTGTTTGCAGCCCGTGCAGGTAGCCCTGTCCAAACACCTGTCCAGAGCCGATGGTCAGGAGACTACGCCCCTGCTGGAAGCCCTTGCCCAAGGGGTCCAGATCATGGTCAAACACAACCAAAATCCGCAGACGAATATAGGAGGGCAGATGGTTCCATAAGAGTGCCACCCCGCCCGCAAAAACACCCAGCTCGCCCAAAAGCCAGAGCGGATGCACACCGCCTGCCCACAGCATCACGAAATAAATCGCCAAATAGACGGCAACCATACCAATGTCCCCCGAGACCAGATAGAGCAGGGCGCAGAGCGAGAGGGCGTGTCCCGCCAGAAAAAGAATGGCACGAGGACGGTTGAGCCCCTTTTCCCGGAGCAGACCGAGCTGCTTGGCAAGCAGCAGGAGGAACCCAAGCTTGACGACCTCCGCCGGCTGGAAATTGAAGATACCGCCAGGCAGAGCCAACCAGCTTTTGTTGCCTGTGCCGTCCTCTTGTCCCAAGGGAATGAGCAAAAGGAGCAGACCGATATTTCCGCCCAAAAGAAGCAGCCATCCCCGTTCCACAAGCTTGCGGATATCGAGAATCGAGAGCAGGAGACACAGCAGAACACCACCTGCCAAGGCGATGAGCTGCTTGCCCACCGCCCTGTGCAGAGCTTCGTCATAGCGTGTGGCACTGTAGATCAGCAAAATGCCAAAAAGGGAGGAAATGAGACAGAGAGAGGGGAGGAGCCACTCTCTGCTTTCCTGTCGGTTTGGATTTCTCATGTCGGGCTACCTCCTTTTACACGAGATATTTCCATAGATAGAATATGATTATAGGCGAATCTTTCAATAAATTTTGTCATAGAGGGGTGCATGGACTACGTTTTTGTGTTAAAATATCTCGGGAGCCGCCCACGGAAGCGGCAGTTCTCCTCAATGATTGAACACGGCACAGGGAAGCTGTGTCCGAAAGGAACCAAGCTGTCATGGAACAATTCTCGAAAAATGAAGCGGAGACCGAAGCCTTGGGCATGAAATTGGTCTCTGTTTTGCAACCGGGCACCGTGGTCGCCTTCACAGGTGATTTGGGTGCCGGAAAGACTGCCTTTGTGCGTGGTATGGCACGAGGCTTGGGGATCACAGAGCGGGTTACCAGCCCCACCTTCACCATCGTAAACGAATATGAAGGCGGTACACTGCCCCTCTTTCACTTCGATATGTATCGCTTGGATTCCGCCGAGGCTCTCTTTGATATCGGCTGGGAGGATTTTCTCCGCCGTGGAGGGATTTGTGCGGTGGAATGGAGCGAGAATATCCAAGAGGCTCTGGAGGAAAGCACGGTTTATGTGGATATCCGACGAGGATACGGAGATACGGACCGCAGCATTACGATAAGGGGGTGCAGCCTTGAAGCCATCACTTAACATTTTAGCCTTGGAGTCTTCTGCCGTTTCGGCGTCCGTTGCCCTCTGCGACGGTGAAGCCCTTCTGGCAGAGTCCTTTCAAAACAGCGGCTTTACCCACAGCCAAACCCTGCTGCCCATGGCAGAAGGCCTGCTGCGGGATTGTGGGCGCTCGCTCTCATCGGTTTCTCTCATCGCCGTGGCGGCAGGTCCCGGCTCCTTCACTGGTCTGCGGATCGGCGTCGCCACCGCAAAGGGGCTTGCTTGGGGCGCAGAGCTCCCCTGTGCAGCCTGCTCCACCTTGGCCTCTATGGCATGGAATGCCGTGGGCTTTGCCGGCGAAATCTGCACCGCTATGGATGCCAGACGCAATCAGGTTTATAACGCCAGATTTCGCACGGACGGCACCACGCTGCATCGCCTGACCCCGGATCGTGCCATCTCGCTCACGGATCTGGTGGAGGAGCTGCGTGGCACCGCCGTGCCGCAATTTGTCATGGGAGATGGTGCCGAGCTGTGCTATCATGCCCTGCAAGCCGCCGGGATCCCTGCGGTTATGGCACCCCCGAACCTGCGCCATCAGCACGCCTGGGGCGTCGCCAGAGAAGCCCTCGCCCTGTATGAGGCAGGGCAGACAATCTCCTATCGGGAACTGGTTCCCGTTTATCACCGCCTGTCTCAGGCAGAACGAGAACGCTTGGAACGAACCAATACAGACAAGTAAGTCATTTGGATTGCACACAGAAAGGAAACGGAGTATGGATATGGAAAAGGTACATTTATTAAATCACCCCCTTTTGCAGCACAAGGTCTCGATTTTGCGGGATAAGAACACCGGCGTCAAGGAGTTTCGGGAGGTTGTTTGCGAGATCGCTACGCTCATGTGCTACGATGCAACCAGAAACCTTCCTTTGCACGAGGTGGAGCTGGAAACGCCCATCGGCACGGCTGTGGCAAAGCAGATTTCGGGCAAAAAGCTTGCCGTAGTTCCTGTGCTCCGTGCCGGTCTGGGTATGGTGGATGGAATTCTTACCTTGATTCCCTCAGCAAAGGTCGGACATATCGGCTTGTTCCGTGATCCAGAGACCTTGGAGCCTGTCAAGTACTACTGCAAAATGCCCACCGATATTGCAGAGCGAGAGGTCATCATTTTGGACCCGATGCTTGCTACGGGCGGGTCTGCCTCTGCTGCCATCGGCTTTGTGAAGGAATACGGCGTGAAAAATATCAAGCTTATGAACATCTTAGCTGCACCCGAGGGCATCGAGCGTGTGCGGGTCGACCACCCCGACGTGGAAATTTACATCGCCGCTTTGGACAGTAAGCTCAACGATCACGGCTATATTGTCCCCGGTCTGGGCGATGCAGGCGACCGTATTTTCGGCACGAAGTAAGCATCCTAGGCACAAAGGAACGATGCTGCACCGAAGGGACGAATCGTCCCTTCGGTGCGCTTGGAAAAAATTTTTCAAAAAAATGAAAAAAGTCGAAAATAATGCTTGACTATTACAGGTGCCTGTGCTATTATAAATCTCGCACCGAACAGTGAGTAAAACGGTGCAGACGCCAATAAGCGCGAGTGGTGGAATTGGCAGACTCGCTAGATTCAGGTTCTAGTGTGCAATACGCACGTGCGGGTTCAAGTCCCGCCTCGCGCACCAAAAAGACATCAATCAGAAATGATTGATGTCTTTTTTTATATCATATTTCTTGTGGGAAATTAAAAAAGCATCGTAGGGAAAGAATTCTGGTCTTGCCGCCCTCGCCTGCGTACGGGGAACGGAAAGACCAGAGCCTTGCCCTACGGGAGTTTGGTATGGTATACTGGATCAAAAAAGGGGGCGTACAATATGAAATGTCCATACTGTGGGGAAGAAATGAGATTGGGCTATATCCAATCGAGAGACAGGGTTGCATGGGATGAGAAGAAAAAAATGGTGACGGCATTTTCGCCCACCAAAACCGCTACCGTTGATTTGGCAACGGAAGGGTCTTTGTTTGGCGGCGTTTCTGCGGAAGCTTACCTTTGTGTAGATTGTAAAAAGGTCATCATTGACTATGCGTAAGAGCTGGTTGAACGAAAAATGGGGCAGTGACGAACGTGGAATTTCGTCACTGCCCTGTTTGGCCTTCCCTAGGGGGATTAGGGAAGTGTGTGGAGGTATTCTTCTACATATTT
>CAYQRI010000052.1:0-2770 GCA_964420085.1 uncultured Ruminiclostridium sp. | reverse complement strand
ATTTGGGTGTTCCAGATAAATTCGATATTCTTGGCTTCCTCCAAGGGGGCGAGGTAGCTCTTGCCGGCACGCAGGGTGTCCCTGCGGTGGATGAGGTAGACCTTTTTGCAGAGCTTAGAGAGCGTGAGGGCTTCTCCGGCTGCGGAGTTGCCGCCGCCCGCCACTGCTACCACCTTGTCCTTGTAATACATTCCGTCGCAGGTGGCACAGTAAGCCACGCCTTGCCCTGTCAAGGTCTCCTCGTCTGCAAGTCCCAATTTGCGGGGGGAGGCACCGGTGGCAAGCAGGACGGCACGGGCGGTCACCTCGCCGCTTGTGGTGGTAATCACCTTGGGGTCTGCGAAAAGGTTGCATTCCGTGACGGCGGCGAATTCGCTCGAAACACCGAAGCGCTCTGCGCCCAGCTGCATTTTTTCGCCCAGCTCGAATCCATCAATGCCGTTTTCGAAGCCGGGGTAATTGTCAATTTGTGTGGTGGTTGCCATCTGACCACCGGCACCTAGCATCTCCAAAACCAAGGTGGAGAAGCCGGCACGGGCACAGTAGAGCGCCGCAGAATAGCCGGCAGGACCGCCGCCTACGATGACGACATCATAGCTTTTTTCCATCGGTGTGCCTCATTTCTCAGTGCTGCTGCTGTTTGATCCAGTCCTCAAGCTGTGCCTGAGAAGCGGGTGCCACCAGCTTTTCGCTGCGTTCTCCATTCTGATACAGGAAGAGGGAGGGGATGGTGGTGACATCCAGCTTTTCTGCCAGCTCAGGCTCGTCATCGACGTTGATGGTTCCGATCTGGATGCTTTCGCCCAGCTTGGTATCCAAGCGATCCAACACGGGGGAAAGACGGCGGCAATAGGTGCACCAGGGTGCCCAAAGCTCTACGAGTGTGGGGCGCTTAGACTGTTCCACTTCTTCTGCGAAATTTTCTTTTGTAATGGTTCGAATCATAACTATTCTCCTTTTTTGTTTGGTTTTCAGTTTGGCTTGAGATTCTTGTTGTTACCAGTCTTGACTTTTTCTCTAGTTTAATACTATACTCACAGATAGTCTGTTGAAAAATCAACAAAGGAGGGAAAATATGGAGCAATATATCAATTTATACCTGAAAAATGAGTTGTTTGCAGGGATCGGGGAGCAGGAGCTGCTGCCGCTTCTGGAATGCTTTCAGGCGAAGAAGGAACACTTCCGCAAGGGAACCATTCTCTTTTCTGCCGGGGATCGGGTGACGGTGACGGGCATCGTGCTGTCCGGACGGATCAACACGGTGTATGAGGATATATTCGGCGGCAGGAGCATCATTGACGTGATGCAGGAGGGGCAACTTTTTTGCGATGCCTTCAGCTGCACCCAATGGCAAAGACTGCCGCTTCATGTGGTGGCGCAGACGGAGTGCGAGGTGCTTCTGATTGAAAGCGATAAGCTGCTCAATAGCTGTGCTAGGGCGTGTATTTTCCACCAGCGGCTGCTGCAAAATCTGATTCGAATTTTGGCGGAAAAATACGCCGCCCTCAATCGGAAAATCATTCACCTTTCCGGGCGCAGTACCCGTCAGAAGCTTCTGTCCTATCTTGCGGAGCAGGCGAGGCTGTCAGGCGGCAAGCCGTTTCTCATCGCCTTTACGCAGCAGGAGCTGGCGGATTATCTCTTTGCAGAGCGCAGCGGACTTTCTACAGAATTCAATAAGCTGAAAAAGGAAGGGCTTCTTAGCAGTGAGCATGGACGCTATACCCTGCACGTTCCTCCTGCACTTTGATTCGATCTGAGAGCTTGAAAATGACGGGGCTTTGTGATAGTCTGATTACTATGAATTTGTGTGCCGTGCGGGCGGTTTTCAGCGCCCCTAAAATTTACCGGCTTTAAAAGCATCCCTTCCTGTCATCCTAATAAGAAAAGGACAGGAGGACGGAACAAATGGAATCAGATCATCTGCGAAGGCTGTTCTTTCAAACAGGACTCCCCCAGGCCTATACCCTGTCACAGGAATGGAAACGACGAGAACAGAGCGTGGACAGAGGGGAAAACTATGCAGCAAACAACCCATGCCATCGTCTTGAGAGAGACCAATTATAAAGAAGCGGATAAAATTTTGACGCTGCTGACCCGTGATTTCGGGAAACGAACCGTGAAGGCGAGAGGCTGTCGGCGGAAAAATAGCCGCCTCACCGCAGGCAGTCAGCTTCTCGCCTATTCCGAATGCACCTTCTATGAGCGAGGGGAGCTTACCACCCTCACAGAAGCCGACTGCTTGGAACAATTTTGGTCGGTGCGGCAGGACTTGGAGCAGCTTGCCTTGGCATCCTATTTTGCCGAGGTGACCGATGCCTCCGCCCAGGAGGGGGAGGTTTGTCCGGAGCTTTTGTCGCTGCTGCTCAACTGCCTGTATGCGTTGGATACCCTGAAAAAACCGCAGGCTATGGTGAAAGCCGTCTTTGAATTGCGGCTGCTGACCCTCATGGGCTTTGCCCCGTTTTTAGACGAATGTGCCGTCTGCGGCAACCCTGCGCCAACGGCGGCACGGCTCAACCTGAGAGAAGGGGTTTTACACTGTGCTACCTGCCGCAGCCAACTGGAAAACAGCATATCCATGCCGCTCTCTGCGGCCGCCTTGGCCGCCGCACGGCATATTGTTTCGGGAAACCCCAAAAAGCTCTTTTCCTTTACGCTGGGAAAGGAGAGCCTGCAATGCTTGGGTGAGGCGACAGAAGCCTTTCTGATGACCCAGCAGGAGCGGGGCTTCCGTACCTTGGATTATTATAAGAAACTGTTTCCATAC
>CAYQRI010000051.1:0-12062 GCA_964420085.1 uncultured Ruminiclostridium sp. | reverse complement strand
AACGGGAAGCGCTTTCCCTTCGGCGGTTTCCAAATACTGCTCTGTGTGGGTATCTCGGGTGTAAACGACCATACCATCAAAGGTTTTAATGTGTGCAATCGCAGACGGAAGAATAGACTGCGCCTCTTTTGTACCCAGTGACCCAGTGATGAAATCATTCTGCATATCCACCACAATCAGTAACTTTTTCACAATATGTCCTCCTGATTTTCTCGTTTTTTGCCGCATTCACCAAAGATGTCTTTATTTTACCACCGCAATTCCCCCCTGTAAAGACAGAAGGTGTGAAAAAACTTCTTTTTCACTGGATTTGTTTGGAATTGCGCTTGACAAAGGGAGGAAAATGAGGTAGGATAACAACTGTTGTAAAGGAGTTAAGCTTTACACGCCGTACACGGGAGGACATAACATGAAAAATCAAGCCTATCGTATGGCTATGCTGTATGATTTCTATGGTGACCTTCTCACCGAGCGGCAAAAAGAATTTTATGATTTATACTATAACGATGACCTTTCTCTGTCTGAAATCGCAGAAAACTACGATATCACACGACAAGGGGTTCGGGATATCATCATAAGAGCAGAACGCACCTTGGAGGACGTGGAGGAAAAGACGGGGCTGATTCGCCGTTATCACAGCACAAAGGCCTCTCTCGCCGCCCTTACCTCCCTTTGCACAGAGCTGACAACGCTCAATCGCACAAAGCTGGGAGATCCCGAGGTAGAACGAATCTGCGATGAAATTTCCGTGGTTATCGACGAACTGGGGAGGGAGTAAGCATGGCATTTGAAGGATTGACAGAAAAACTCTCCTCTGCGTTTAAACGCCTGCGAAACAAAGGGCGTTTGACAGAGTCCGACGTGAAAGAGGTCATGCGTGAAATTCGTTTGGCTCTTTTAGAGGCCGACGTCAGCTTTAAGGTCGTCAAGGATTTTGTCAAGCGTGTCACGGAAAAGGCGGTTGGCACCGAAGTTCTAGAAAGCCTCACCCCTGCACAGGCAATCATCAAGATTGTCAACCAAGAGCTGGTCGAGCTGATGGGCGGCGGCAACGCCAAAATCACCATTGCCTCTCAGCCCCCCACAGTTGTGATGATGGTCGGTTTGCAAGGTGCCGGTAAAACCACCAACGCCGCCAAGCTGGCAGGACTCATGCGGAAGCAAAACGGCAAGCGTCCTCTTCTGGTCGCCTGTGATATTTACCGCCCCGCTGCCATTCAGCAGCTGGAGGTAGTGGGCAAGCAGCTGGACATTCCAGTGTTCCAAATGGGACAGGAAAACCCCGTAACCATTGCCAAGGAGGCCATCGCTCATGCCACGAAGCATGGCAACGACATGGTCTTTTTAGATACTGCCGGTCGGCTCCATGTAGATGAGGCCCTCATGGCAGAGCTTCAATCCATTCGGGAGGAAGTCAACCCCCACGAAATCCTGCTGGTCGTCGATGCGATGATCGGTCAGGATGCCGTAAACGCTGCCAAGGCGTTTGACGATGCCCTCAACATTGATGGCGTGGTTCTCACCAAGCTGGACGGTGACGCAAGGGGCGGTGCTGCTCTTTCCATTAAGGCCGTCACAGGAAAGCCCATCAAATTTGTGGGCATGGGGGAAAAGCTGGATAATATCGAGCCGTTCCACCCAGACCGTATGGCCTCCCGTATCCTTGGTATGGGCGACGTGCTGACGCTGATTGAAAAGGCAGAGCAGCAATTCGATATCCAAAAGGCACAGGACTTGGCGGAAAAGCTCAAGAAGAACCGCTTCACCCTGCAAGACTATTATGACCAGATTGCACAGGTAAAGGGCATGGGCTCGATGGATGAACTCCTCGGCATGATGCCCGGTCTGAATGCAAAGGCGCTGGAAGGTGCCACCATCAACGAAAAGGCGCTGGCACACACGGAAGCCATTATCCTTTCCATGACCCCGCAGGAGCGAGACAACCCCTCCCTGCTCAATAGCAGCCGCAAAAAGCGTATCGCTGCCGGCTGCGGACTGCGTGTGGTGGATATCAACCGTCTGCTCAAGGAATTCGATATGATGCAGCAGATGACCAAGCAGCTGACCAAGCGTGGCGGCAAACGCCGCAAGGGAAAATTCGGCGGCTTCCCCGGTGGTGGAATGCCCGGACTGCCCTTTTAATCCGCACATCCTTGCTCCCATTCCAGTGCTTGCAAGGAATCTCATTTCATTGGCTTCCGTTTCACACGGTTCCCATAGATAGATTATAACTTATATTTGGAGGTGAAAGTAGCATGGTTAAAATTAGACTTCGTAGAATGGGCTCCAAGAAGAACCCTTTTTATCGTATCGTTGTTGCTGACTCCCGTTACCCCCGTAACGGTCGTTTCATCGAGGAAATCGGCACTTACGATCCCCTGCCCGAAACCGCTGCCATCAAGGTCGATGTCGAGCGTGCACAGGCTTGGATCAAGACTGGCGCACAGCCCACTGAAACCGTAAAGGCTCTGTTGAAGAAGGCAAACGCCATCTAATTTGGAGGGCACATGAAAGATTTGCTCACTTATATCGCCCGGAATCTGGTGGAGCATCCCCAGTCCGTGGACGTGCAGGAGACGGAATCGGACGGTAATGTTGTCCTTGCGCTTCGGGTCGATCCCGGTGACATGGGAAAGGTAATCGGTCGTCAAGGTCGCATTGCCAAGGAGATTCGCACGTTGCTGCGCTCCGTGGCCCAACGTCAAGGCAAAAAGGTTTCCGTCGAAATCATGGATTGATACTGAACACAGTATAAAAAAGTGGCGGCGCATTTTTCGCGTCCGCCATTTTTCATATGATAAACGAAAAAAGGGCGAAGAACGCAAGGAGGCTTACTCTTGAAAAATCGTTATTTAGAAGCAGGAAAAATCGTCAACACCCACGGCATTGCGGGGGAAGTAAAAATTCTTCCTTGGGCAGACGATGCAGATTTTTTATTGGACTTTGACACGATCTATGTAGATGGACAGCCGATGACGCTTTGCTCTGCTCGGGTGCATAAAAACTGCATTCTCGCCAAGCTGGAGGGCATCGACAACGTAAACGATGCCATGAAGCTCCGCAACAAAATTGTCTGTATCGACCGTGACGAGGTGGAACTGGAGGAGGGCGCCTTCTTCCTTGTCGACCTCATGGGGCTGGAGGTACGAGCTGCCGATACAGGCGAGGTTTTGGGGCAGATTGCAGAGGTCTTAACCCCACCCGCCAGCAACGTCTATGTCGTAAAAGGCGGCGCACAAGAGCATATGATCCCCGCAGTTCCCGAATTTATTGTGGAAACAAACGTAGAGGGTGGCTATGTGCTGGTTCGCCTGATTGAAGGGATGTGACCACATGGAGTTTCTTTATCACGTCCATATTATGACCCTGTTTCCAGATGTTGTGGGCGATATGCTCTGTGAATCCATTTTGGGACGGGCACAGGAACGAGATATCATCCGCATTGAGTGCCATCAGATTCGGGACTATACCTTAAATAAACAAAAGCAGGTGGATGACTACCCCTACGGTGGCGGTCATGGTGCCGTGATGCAGGCAGACCCACTCTACCAGTGCTGGAAGCACATTTGTGACGAAGCCGGCGAGCGGCTCCATACGATCTACCTTTCCCCTGCCGGTCAAGTATTCCGCCAAGCTGATGCCAAGCGGCTGCAAACGGAGTACAAGCAGGTGATTTTCGTATGCGGGCATTATGAAGGTGTAGACGAACGCTTCATCCAAGAATGTGTAGACGAAGAAATCTCTCTGGGTGATTTTGTGCTGACAGGCGGCGAAATTGCTGCCATTGCACTGACAGATGCCATTTGTCGATTGGTGCCGGGTGTGCTGTCTGACCCTGCCTGCTTCATGGAGGAAAGCCACTGGGACGGGCTATTGGAAGCGCCGCAGTATTCCAGACCCGAGGTGTGGCATGACCGACGGGTTCCTCCCACGCTCCTCTCCGGTCATCACGCCAACATTGCCAAGTGGCGGCGAAAGCAAGCGCTCCTCCGCACAAGAGCACGCCGTCCCGATCTCTATGAAAAGCTGGATTTATCTGCGAAGTCGGATCAAAAGCTCTTGAAGGAGATCGCTGCCGAGGATGCGGTGACAAACCAAGACAGTGCTGATCTGGCCTGAGAGAAGCCGACACTTCCCACGCAAAATAACAAAGCGCCTATGGTTGTCTTTCGAAAGACAACCATAGGCGCTTTGTTGTTTTTTATAGGACGGGAGCTTCTCCAGCGGTTCTATTTTTGCAATACTTTTCATAAATGATTCGAAGACCATCCACAATGAGGCTGTTGTCCACAATATCAATCAGCTTGGTATTGTCGGCAATCATACGGGCAAGCCCGCCGGTTGCCACAACCTTCACGTCATCGCCATAGCCCATTTCATCTTTGGTCTGTCGAATGAGATATTCCATGGCACCGATATAGCCCAACACAGAGCCTGCCTGGATCTGTGCAACGGTATTCTGTCCCAGGACAGAGTCCGGACGCATTAGTTCAATGCGGGGCAGCATGGCGGCCTGCTGAAAGAGCGCCTCGGTGGAAATACGCACACCGGCCAAAATACAACCGCCGCGATAGGTGCCGTCGCTGTCGATGGCATCCACGGTGGTTGCCGTGCCGAAGTCCAAAACCACCAAGGGCTTGCCATATTTTTCGATGGCGGCTACGCAGGAAACGGAGCGGTCTGCTCCAAGCCGTTCATCTCCTTCATAGGAGATGCCGGGGTCTACATCGTCATCGACAATGATGGGTTTTTTTCCAAAATACTTCATCATGGCACTGGATAAGGTATACATCACCTGTGGAACGACAGACGCAATGATCACATCCGTGAGCTGCTCGGACTTAATCCCGAATCTTCGAAAATACTCACAGAGCATCAGTCCGATTTCATCCGACGTTCGGTTGGCATCCGTCATCAGGCGGAAGGTGCCTACGAGCTCCTCTCCCTCCAAAAGGCCGAATACCATATTTGTATTTCCAACATCAATAGCCAGCAGCATTTGCTTGTCCCCCTATGTTTTGAATGCGTTAGAACCGTTGCAGTCCAGAGTGAATAAAAAGGAAGCCGATAGAATGGGGAGAGTACAAGGCGAAATTGTAACAGGCTTTTTCCTGCTTAGGATAACAACGCAGTGTTTCTATCCATTTACGGAGGAACCTCTGTTTATTTAGGCTGGAATCTGCTTGAGAAATAATACGACAGAATCATAGCACAGATATCCCAATTTGACCAGAGTTATTTTTATTTTTTATTGACACATCGAAGGTGTCTTATTCATATACTGGAATACCACCAAGCAATAGGAGGAATCCGTTTATGCAAAAAAACTCTGATTCACTGCGTTCCAATCCACAGGCAAAGCAGATTTTGGAAAACAAGAAAGCCATAGAACAGATGCTAAAAAACCCTGAAGCACAGAAGGTGCTAAAGCAGCTGCAACAGAAGGACGGCAAGGAGCTGCAATCGGCAGCAAAGGCAGCGTTGAGTGGCGATACCACGGCGCTCAACAAGCTATTTCAGGAGCTTTCCAGCAATCCGGAATCAAAAAAGGCAATGGAAAATCTGAACGACACCATGTCCAAACTATAAAAGCAGCAGGGGCATAGCACCAGATCGAAAGGAGGGGATTCCCCGTGGCTGATTTTGAGGATGCATTGAACTCTTTGCTCGCAAACCCCGATGCCATGGGACAAATTATGTCCTTAGCGGGAAAACTAGGGGGCAAGCAAGAATCCCCTCCCGATGAAGAATGGAGTGGGGCGGCAGCATCGGAACAAACCCCCTTATTTGGAGTAGATCAGCTGGGACAAATGGGAAAGCTGCTGGAGCTGTTCAAAAGCGGCAATCAAATGGATCCACAGACTGTAGCGCTCCTCACCGCACTGCGTCCCTTTCTGCGGGAGGAGCGCCAGCAAAAGCTAGACAAAGCCCTTCGTTATGCCGGTTTGTCTCATGTTGCACAGGAGGCCTACCGTTTATGGAAGGAGGGTGAGCTTCATTTATAATGCATACATACCGGGCGGTGAACCCTATGAAAAAATCCCGGAGGAAAGTCCCCCGGGATTTGATTTTTCATCGCTTTTCAAAAAGTTTGGTGAACGGGATGAGGAAGGCGGGAAAGGGAAACTTTCTGGGCTTCTCAAAAAGTTTGGGCTGGATCGGCTGGACAGCGGAGACATTCTCCTTTTGCTCATCCTGTTCCTTCTTCTGCGAGAGGGTGACCATTCCGATATTTTCATTTTACTGGCGCTTGCGGCGGTCTTCCTTTTCGACAATGACTGAGTATTATGGTGTGGTTTCCTTCAACACTGTCCCATTGGGAAGGGCGAAGGAGAAGGGTTCCCCCATCGGTGCGGTGCGTGCTGTCTCCTTCATTTGATAGACGACCGCACCGTTTTCGATGGTTTCGGCGGCATAGAGAAGCCCGCTTGCCGTTTCAATCCAATAGCGGTAAGTACAGTCCAGCGTTTCGTCCTTTCCCTCTACATAAACACAATTTTTATCGTCCTTACGTTCATAGCCGGCATCGGTAATCTGTTGGGGGTTCCAAGCGAGAACGTCCTCATAGGTAGGCATTCTCTGTGCCAGATCGGCGGAAGCCGTTTCTGCTGTTCCCTGCCACCAAGTGGAATCGCCCTCATACCAAAGGTAAAGGGCACCCTCACCCAGAAGCTGATGCCGCACGGTGTCGTTTGTTTTTGAAATGGTTTTCATCCACTCTCCATCTGACCAAACCTGCACCGTGGTTTCTGCGGTGCCGCCTATCCACGAGAGGCTAACCTTGATTTCACGGAAATAGTTTTCCTCTCTGGACAAGGTTGCAATGACGCTCTGCACGTTTTTGGGTGTCACAGCAATCAGGAGACTTTCGGTTTCATCGGTGGGGATGGATTCCTGCGTGGTATCTGGGAGAAGCACCTTAGGAACGGCTGCCCCGAAGGAGGGCAGACCAAAGCTTACGAGCATAGCGATCAAAACGGTCACAGCAATGGCAATCACCAAGATAGTGCGTCTTTTCTGTTCGATCATGGACACCTCCCCTCGCATTGACGGTGTTTAGACGGAAAAGGCTTCCGGCTCTTGCTCCCGTTTTCCATAGTGCCACAAAATGGCATCCACAATACGGCGGCAAGCGTAACCGTCGCCATAGGGATTCACGGCGTGTGCCATAGCGTCATAGGCGATCTGGTCGGTCAGGAGTATGGCAGCTTGACGATAGACTGCCTCTTCCTCTGTGCCGGCCAAGAGGACTGTGCCGGCGCACACAGCCTCCGGACGTTCGGTTTCCCGACGCAGAACCAAAACCGGTCGTCCCAATGCAGGTGCTTCCTCTTGCAAGCCGCCGGAGTCGGTCATAATAAAGGTGGCTCTTGCCATAAGATTATGCATCTCATCCGGTGTCAGAGGATCAATGAGGTGAATGCGGTCATGCCCTGAGAGGTATTCTGCGGCGGCATTCCGCACCACGGGCGAAAGATGAACGGGATAGACCAGCTCCACCTCTGGGAAGTCCTCTGCCACACGCCGCAGCGCCTTCATGATATGAGTCATTGGTTCGCCATAATTTTCTCTGCGATGGCAGGTGACCAAAATGATTTTCTTACCGGTATAATCCAGAGTATTTAGAAGCTCTGTCCGAAAATGGTAGTCTGAGGAAACGGTGGTTTTCAGGGCATCGATCACGGTATTGCCTGTGATAAAGATGCCTTCCTTGATGCCCTCTGCCATCAGGTTTTCCCGATTGGCGTTGGTCGGGCAAAAATGCAGTGCCGCAATATCACCGACGAGTGTGCGGTTCATCTCCTCTGGAAAGGGGGAATAGCGATCCCAGGTTCTCAAACCGGCTTCGACGTGTCCCACAGGAATTTTCTGATAAAATGCTGCCAAAGCGCCGGAAAATGTGGTAGACGTATCGCCATGCACCAAAACCAGATCCGGCTTTTCCTTGGAAAAGACGGTCTCTAGTCCTTGCAGACACTTTGCTGTGATGGTATAAAGACTTTGTCCGGCTTCCATAATATCCAAGTCATAGTGGGGTGTAATGGCAAAAAGGCGGAGCACATCATCGAGCATTTCCCGATGCTGAGCGGTGATGCAGCAGATGCTTTCAATCTCGGGTCTGCTCTCCAGCTCCTTCACCAGGGGCGCCATTTTCACGGCTTCGGGTCTCGTCCCGAAGATTGTCATGACCTTCATCCTTTATCTCCTTCTGTTCGTTCGATTTCTTTGCCTGGTTCTCTGTATGACCCAAGGAAATTTTCCAAGCCATCACTCCGGCCATACAGAGGGCGCAAAGCAGCACCATCGCTTTGAGGGGACCGCTGGTAGTCAGCACGACGGCAGACAAGCCCAAAATAGCACTGATGACATAGAGGATAGCGACGGCCTGTTTTTGGTTAAAGCCCATATCAATGAGTCGATGATGGACATGGCTGCGGTCTGGCGACATAGGATTTTGTCCCTTCGAGAGCCGCCGCAAAATAGCGAAGCAGGTATCGAAGAGGGGCAGACCGAGCATCAAAAAGGGCACGGCGAAGGAAATGATGGTATAAAACTTAAATAGTCCCTGAATCGAAACCGTAGCCAAAATAAAGCCGAGGAAAGTGGAGCCGGTATCGCCCATAAAAATCTTGGCGGGGTTGAGGTTATAGGGCATAAAGCCGATGCAGGCACCGGCCAAGGCGGCCATCATCAGTGCCACCACATTTTCGCTCACGAGCATGGCGATGACGAGCATAGTCAAGGAGCTGATGGTCGCAACACCGACGGCGAGACCATCCAAGCCATCGATCAGGTTGACGGCATTGGTAATGGCGACAATCCAAATCACGGTAATGGGAATGGCCCAGCTGCCCAAGCTCCAATAGGGATTTTCGCTGAACAAATTGGGGTTAGAAAGCACCTGAATGACGTTTCCATGCAGGACTGCTACGAGTGCGGCGACAATTTGCACCAGCAATTTCGGCAGGGCGGGGAGGGCATAAATATCGTCAAAGATACCCAAAATGACGATAATCACGCTTCCCAGCAGCATCCCTCTCATGGGGACGGAAAGGGGAATGAAGACCAAGGCGCTGAATAAAAATCCCAGAAAAATGGCCATACCGCCCATGCGGGGAATGGGGTGATCGTGCATTCTTCGGTTATCCTTTGGCACATCCACCGCACCCATTTTTTGTGCCAAGGACTTCACCACCGGCGTTGTAATAAAGGCGATGAGAAGTGCAGTCATTAAGGCGGCGGCAATCCGTGCAATCGCCGGCAATTCCATTGTCATAGCTAAAATACGCTCCTTTTGGGCAATTCGGGGAAGAATCTCCCCCGAGCAAATCATCCTACGCTTCTACGCAGCAATCAACGGGGGGCAAAGCCCACCTTCTTGTGTACCTTACGCAGGGTTTTGTTTGCCAGGACGGCGGCTTTTTCGGCGCCTTGGCGGTAAAGCCCTTCCAGATACGCCTTATCGGCCAGCAGGCGTTCGGTCTCCTCACGAATGGGGCGTAGCGCCTCCACAACGGCCTCACCGACGGCAGGCTTAAAGGCGCCATAGCCCAAGCCGGAGAATTCGGTTTCCACTGCCTCGGGGGTTTTTCCGGTCACTGCGGCATAAATTTCGATGAGGTTGGAGACACCGGGCTTTTCGGGAGAACGATACACGCCGCCCTCGCTGTCAGTAATGGCGCGTTTAAACTTTCTCATGATATCCTCGGGCTTGTCCATCACCAGGATATAGGAGTTATCGTTGGGGCTGGATTTACTCATTTTCTTGTCCGGTTCTGCTAAAGACATGACACGGGCAGCGATCTTGGGGATATATGCTTCCGGCATCGTAAAGACTTCACCGTGCACATTGTTGAATCTCTGTGCGATATTGCGTGCAATTTCAACGTGCTGACGCTGATCCTCGCCCACAGGCACCAAGGCGGTCTGATAGAGGAGAATATCGGCGGCCATCAGGCTGGGATAGGTAAAGAGTCCGGCGTTGATATTGTCTGCATGGGAGGCAGATTTATCCTTAAACTGGGTCATACGGCTCAGTTCCCCGAACATGGTGTAGCAGTTGAGCACCCAAGCCAGCTCTGCGTGCTGGGGAACGTGGGACTGGATGAAGATGGTGCTCTTATTGGGGTCAAGCCCACAGGCGATAAACTGTGCATACAGCTCCAAGCTCTGGCGACGCAGGGCGGCAGGGTCCTGACGCACCGTAATGGCGTGCTCGTCTGCGACGCAGTAGATGGCATGATAGTCGTCCTGCAATTCCACCCAATTCCGCAGGGCACCCAAATAGTTGCCCAAGGTAATTTTTCCACTTGGCTGTGTGGCGCTGAAAATTGTCTTTTTATCATTTTCCATGATTGGTCACCTCTTGGTTTTGATACTTGCTTTTTCGGTGGCAAGCTGAAATTTTATCCTTTCTATCTTACCACAAGAATAGCCGCCGTGCAACAATCCGAATGGGAATCCGATACGAGCATCCGTCAATTTTTCGGTCTTAATCTGATTTTCCCCAAAAAAAGGGGAGGCACACGGCAAGCTTTCAAAAATCTTTTGTGTTACCCTTGACAATTTGGAGTGTAAATTTTAATATGATAAAATATTGGTTATCAGTATGAATAGAAATAAAGGAGACTCTTCCTATGGATATGACATGGTTTGACGAAATGGAGGCTCGCATCCCCACCGGGAAAGTGCGCACTCGATTCGCCCCCTCCCCCACCGGCTATATGCACGTCGGCAATTTGCGTACCGCACTGTATACCTGGCTCATCGCCCGCAAGGAAAAGGGCGTCTTTATTTTCCGTTTGGAGGATACCGACCAGAGCAGACAGGTAGAGGGTGCCACAGAGCTGATCTACCGCACTATGAACGAGTGTGGTTTGACCCACGATGAAGGACCCGATGTCGGCGGTCCTGTCGGTCCTTACATCCAGACCGAACGCCGTGGTCTCTATGGCAAATATGCAGAGCTTCTGGTGGAAAAGGGAGATGCGTACCGCTGCTTTTGCGAGAAATCCGCTTCCGAGGAAGATTCTGGCGAATTTAACCGTGCCGACGATCCCTGCCGCTCTCTTTCTGCGGAAGAAGTCGAGGCCAACCTGAAGGCGGGCAAGCCCTTCGTCATCCGACAAAAAATTGCCCACGAGGGCAGCACCACCTTCCACGATGCCTCCTTTGGCGACATCACCGTGGAGAATAACACCTTAGATGATCAGGTTTTGATGAAGCAGGACGGTCTGCCGACGTATAACTTTGCAAACGTCATCGACGACCATCTGATGGGCATTACCCATGTGGTGCGAGGCAGCGAGTATCTCTCCTCCTCCCCGAAGTACAACCTGCTCTACGAAAGCTTTGGCTGGGAGATTCCCACCTATATTCACTGCTCTCCCGTCATGCGTGACGCACAGCACAAGATGTCCAAGCGACACGGCGACCCCTCTTATGAGGATTTGAAGGCACTGGGCTACTTGACCGATGCCATTTTGAACTATGTTGCCCTGTTGGGCTGGTCCCCCCGTGGCGAGCTGGCGGAGCGGGAATTTTTCACCTTGGATGAATTGGTGGACGCCTTTGATATCTCCGGCATCTCCAAGTCCCCTGCCATTTTTGATCTGGAGAAGCTGAAGTACTTCAACAGTACCTATATTAAGAATCTTTCTGCCGAGGACTTCTTCTCCGCCGCAGAGCCGTATTTGAAGAAAGCCATCACGAACCCCGAGATTGACCTCCGCTTGGTGGCACCCTTGGTGCAGACCAGACTGGACACCTTGGAGGATATCCCCCCCATGCTGACCTTCTTTGATACCCTCCCTTCTTACTCCAACGAGCTGTATTGCCACAAGAAGATGAAAACCAACGAGGAAAACTCTTTGGAGGCACTGCGTCTGGTGGTTCCCGCCTTCGAGGCCATGACAGAATGGAGCTTCGAGAGCGTCCACGACACGCTGATCGCCCTTGCCGCTGAAAACGGGCTAAAAAACGGACGCATCATGTGGCCGGTTCGTGTGGCGGTCTCCGGCGAGCCGACCACTCCCGGTGGTGCAGTGGAGCTTTGCCAAATT
>CAYQRI010000050.1:0-12077 GCA_964420085.1 uncultured Ruminiclostridium sp. | reverse complement strand
CAAAGATAAAAACACAGTTCCGGTTGGTAGTCCGGACGCAGCGCAAGCTGTCAGTAACCTGCCTCCTTGGTTGTCCGTTCTTTGTAGGAACATTTAAGGAGGATACCATCATGGAGAAGACGATTTCCAAGCTGACCGTATTTTTTGAGGAGCCTTTTTGGGTGGGCGTTTGCGAGCGTGAATGTAGTGGCAGATATGAGGTTTGCAAAATTACATTTGGAGCCGAGCCCAAGGACTACGAGGTCTATGATTTTATGCTCAAAAACTACGACAGGCTGCGGTTTAGTCCATCTCTCGAAGCGGAAGTGGTTGCAGACAAGCGTATTAATCCCAAGCGGATGCAGCGAAAAATCAACAAGCAGCTGGACAGCGCCGGGATTGGCACGAAGGCACAGCAGGCACTCAAACTTCAACAGGAGCAGGGAAAGCTGGAGCGCAAAGTTCGCTCTCGCCAGCAGCGAGAGGCGGAGCAAGAGCGACAGTTTGAGCTGCGACAAGAAAAGCGCAAGGAAAAGCACAGGGGGCATTAGCCTCCTGTGCTTTTCTTCTACATCCCCAGCACTTGCCAAATATACAATGGCGCAGTTAAAGTAAACACCAAGCAGGCGAACAGGATTGCCGGGGCTGCCCACTCAAACTGGCCGTGCTTGCGGTAGTCGAAGTATGCCGTGCCGAGCTTGGCGAAGAAAAACACCGCCAGAATGAGGTCGATGGCCGGGAACACCACCTTGTTCACCACGGCTTTAATCTGCTGGGATGCAGTTGTCCAGGTTCCCTCGATTGCCCCGGCTACATCGCCGGTTCCGGCTGCAAAGGCCGTAGTGCTAAACACCATGCAGAGAAGCAGCGCCATACACAGGACAACTGCCAGTCGCTTCATTTTCATAGATTCTTTCCACCTTTCCTTGTGCGAAAAGTGCAAAGGCCGCAGCTTTTTTGTAGCTGCGGCCTTGTCTTTTCTCTGTTGTTAGTTCGGTTTTTGGGGCGCGATATGCCAGTCAGACCACAGGTTGCCCCGAATCGTTAAGCTGTCCGTCAGATTCGAGGAGAGCATACCGTCCGGTGTCCAGCTGTCGATGAGCCATGTGTGCGGCGTATAGCTGCCGTCTGGGTACCAGATGGGCGTGAAGTGAGTCCTGCGGCCATAGGTGCTGTATTGGTTCGCCTTGAACTCAAAGCGTGAGCTGTATCCGCTGGTCATGCGCTCCAAAAGCCGCCAGTAGGTCTGGTACTGGAATTCGGGGAAGTAGGTCACGGCGTTCTGCGCCCCGGTGACCGCTGAGGACTGATTGGTGCTGACACTGGCGGTTACCGTCTGGTTAAAACCGTAGCCCGACTTAAGGGTCTTACCGCTGGCGGTAGGACTTTTTTCGTCTGGCTTGATACTCATGGAAGCGGTGAGGTTGGCACTGTATTGGTCGTTATCAAACTCCCACCAACCCTCGTCTACCCATTCACCGTTGTCTACCCACGAGCCGTGACCACCGGAGCAGTCATCGTCACAGGAGCTGTCGCAGCCCTCAGATTCCCAATCCCAATCGCTGTGCCATACCCAATATTCCTGCCACCAAGGTCGCCAGATGCTCCAGCTGGCAGTGGTTTTCTGCGGCTTGTTGGGTACGGTCGGCCTTGTGAAACCGTCATTGCGGTCATCAGCCACAGGATTGGGCGGCGGGTTTTTATCAAGGTCTATCACATTCACATTGATGACAGCCTTGCTTGTGCTGCCGCCACCGGACACACTGACATGGATGGTCATGGTCTGTGGGGTGCTGGGCGTTGTCCAGCGTATCCACGCCAGCTGGCTGTCGCCGCTGGGGTAATACACATTGTTCACACGGTAGCTGCGGCCTGCTACATTAAAGGTGGCGGACACCGGATTGTCGGGATCGCTCTGGCCGCCGCTGATGGTGACCGCCGTGATGACCTCGGTGTTCACCCGATACTCATAGTCATAGGTTGCAACACCGGGTTCCTCCGGCCTTTCGGTGAAGCGGACGATGCCGAGCCCCAGTGCCGCCCGGATATTTTCGTTGGAGGCCGCCGAGGTGGTGCTGCCCGACCATGCGGGATAGCCGAGATCGGCAACCTCCAAAAACATGGACAGGGGCAGATTTTTGTGCGTCAGAGACACCATGCGCTTGCGGAGCAGGCCGCCTGTCTGCATATCGTACAGGGCGGCTTCGGTGGCGGTGGTCAGTACCATGACACCCTCGAATTTGTAAAAGGCGAACGGCTCAATTAACAGCTTGTAATCGCCGCCAATCAGCACATCAAAATCCATTCCAGTTGTAGCCGCAATGGAGCGGATGACCTGCTCATCGGTAAAATAGCTTTTAATAGCTGAGATGTTATTGCTGCCACTGGTGCTGACAATCCTTGGCATAGCCTGTTCGGGATTTTTAAAGGTATAGCCGCCTTGCACCGGAGATAGCCCTCTGCCGCCAGAATATTGCAGCTTACTGACCTTGCCAAAATGATAGATTCCTGTGGACGGTGTCTTGTTGGTAAGGTCTATGGGAGTGGTGACTGCTACATGGTCACTCGCCTGAACCACTGTTACCCGCACCCCATCGTTACCCGGATTCCACGAGTTGGTGGCAGTGCCATCACCCATACCACCACCGCCGCCGTCCACATTTCCCTCGCCTACAGCATAGACCGCCACAGGTGAAACCATGGAAAAAAGCAGCGCCAGTGATAAAATTGCAATTAGAAGTCGTTTCATTACATTCCTTTCCACAACAGAAAAAGCACGGATTACACCGTGCTTTTCGTTGTTATTCTATTTAGCCCATGTCACCAATTTTATTGCCATTCTCGTACATATCGTCAAGGTGTTCACCTTGGTTGGCTCCCGCATTCGGGACATTGTCAAACCCCGGCAAGCCGCCGCTGGGCTTGCTTGCGGGAGGGGGTGTCGGCTTTTTCTCGGTATCCTCCGGTTTGTATTCGGGCGGCTTTTCCGGGTTTTTGGTATCCGCATCTTCGGGAAGCGCAGGCGGCTCGGATGGAGCTTCCGGCTTCACCGGATCGGGCTGGAGCTTCTGCTCCGGCAGATCAGTTTGCGGGGGTAAGGACTCCGCAGGCTGCGATTCGGGGACGCTGGGCGGGGTGACTACCACCTGCGGCGGCTGTACTTCCGGTTGCACCGATTCGGAGCTTTGCGGCTGCTGAGGCAGGATGTCCGGCTCACCGGGAGCCTTTTGAAAGCGCAAGCCGATGGCCGCTACCAGCGCCAAGCCGATAACACAAGCGCCTGTGATTGCAAGCCTTTTCTTCATTTTCTCTGTCATATTCATAACCTCCTAAGCTGGTGGGATTAACCTTTGTTGACCACACCATACTATATTTTTTGAGAAAGTCCAGACAATTCCCCGAACACTCAAAAGACCTCGGTATAACCCGCCTGCACTTTTAGTTTGATTCTCATGGTGGTGATTTGCTTGCCACCGAATTGCACCGGCGCTTCCAGCCAAATGGTCGCATCGGCCTCGAACCGCTGGGCGTTTTGCGGGGAGGACGGAGCCAGTGGCGCATTGCGGATGGTGACATTCAGCCCGGAGAGACTGTACTCGGTCACTCCACCGACAGATTTGATGTGCTTGCCGCCGAGTTCTTCCGTACCGAGGGTGCTGTCCATGTAGCTGTAGATGTCGCCGGTGTTCACGCTGTAGGAGAAGGACTCGCCGTCCGGCTGGTAGCCGCCGCTGTACCCCTCCCGCACGCCGTGATACACATCGGCATAGTTGCCCGTGACGGTGACAATGATGGCATCCTCCAGCGCCTCTTTTACGCCGGTTGCGATGATATTCAGCCTGAAAAACTCCATCACGCCGCACAGAATGATGATAAGCGCCAAGGCCACCGCCACCACAAAAGGAAACGAGACACCGGCTTTGTCACGCAGAATTTGGGTTAGCTTCTTCATTTGTGGTACACCTCGCTTTTGCCGGAGGCCTGCGAGCGCAGAGTGATGGGAAATGAGCCGAAACCGCCGAACAGCCCGATGTTTTTCTCCAAGGTGAGGGTGACGGTGATTTCTTCATTGAGCTGGATGCTGCCGGTTTTCGACCACGATATCCGTGGAGACAGCCCGGTCTGTTCGGTGAGTACCGCTGCACGGCGGCTGGTTTCGCTGCCAACCCTGCCGGAGATTTCAGCCTCTCGGCACAGCTCGGTGGCGTAGGTGTCCAGCTGATTTTTGGCGATGAACACCGGCAGCACCTGCACCGCCAACGCAATCACAAGCATTGCGCAGAGTACCAGCACGCACACATCGATATACCCCTCGCCACGCTTGCTTTTTATGATTTTCTTTATCACATTTTTTGCTTTCCTTTCTATGCGGATTTTCAGCGCAGGCACACAAAGCAGCCTTTTGCTGAATGTCGGTGTGCGAATTGCCAGCGGCGGCTCGCCGCTAAAACATCCCGCCAAGGGATTTGATGATCTCATAGCCGATGATGGCGAGATAGGTCAGCATAAAGCACATGAGCATGAGGAAGGAAAACACACGGATTTTGGGCGGTATCTTCTGCGCCTCGGTTTTGAGCCGCTGCAGCTCCAGCTGCTTGAAATCATGCGCCAGCATCTGAAAATACACTGCACTGTCATCCCCGCGCAGCACACCGATGAGACCACGGGTAACGTCCGACAGCATGGGCGAATTAAGCCGGGACTCAAACCTTGTAAGGGCGGCTTCGTAGCTGGACGAGCGCATATCAGCAGCCAAAATATCCAGCTCGCCGCCAAAGGCTTCTCCTGCGTTTTTCTTAAAATTCTCCACAATGGCCAGCACATCCCGGCTGGCTTTTAGCTCCTGCTCAATGTTGGCTACAAACCGTGGCAGCTCGCTCTCCACCGATGCTCGCTTGATTTTGAGCTTTTCATCTGCCTTTTTGGTTTCCTTAAAGTAGATGAGCACCGCCAGAAACACCACAACCGGCACCGCCAGCGGAAACACAAAGTCTGCCGGGATTGCCGCCAGCAGCACCGCCCCGGTCTTGACCAGAGCATATGCCTGATAGACCTCCGGCTCCATATTCATGCCGGTGGCCTTGAGCACATTCCCCAGCCGGTGCTTGCGGTACTCGTCCATGCGGATGTATTTTGCCAGCTTCACCGCCCATGTCATGAGATAGCTTTCAAGGCTTCTTGCCGCCTTTTTTTCGGCTCTTGTGGTGTTGAGCATGGCTTTCGCCGTGCTGAGATACGGCAGGTGCAGCAGATCCAAAAGGATAAAAAACAGCCCCGCCGCCAAGGTGATGCCAAATAAAAATAATAGTTGCAAATCTAATTCACCTCACACAATAAAAAAGCTGCTACTTTTCAGTAACAGCTTTCGGAATAGAAAAATTTATAATGCGGAAACAATGCCAAGTGTAGTGCTGACAACCTCGCTGAATTTAACACCTTTTATGGTATCCCAGAACTTGATTGAAAGCAACTTGCGGTTTAGCGAAACAACATCGTATTCTGACCGGCATTCATTAGTGATATGCTCCATCAACTCACGAATACTCGCATATTGATCATCCAAATTCTTTTCCAAATCAATTCTTATGTGTTCGTCAAAATGCAATTTTCCATGATGATAGTTCAAAAGAACCAACTCAAACTTATCCTTATAGATAAGTTTTTTATTGCGATTTAATTCTGTCTTACAACTGATAAAGGCATCTAAATCAAAATATACACTGGTGTCATTGCCTCTAAAATCAACATGATATTGCGTCGGCGAATTTGCATCTGGGTAAAAGTATTCACCATATCCTGCCCAAAATAAATCAAAGTCACGGCCGGAATTTTTGTGCCAATACTGATAACAGCTAGATATAATCTCGTTTATCAACGGAATATCATAGCGAGCAAGCATTAGACCTACAATTCTACATTCGCCAAGCTCATATTTTTCGCTAAGTCTGCGGTCTAATTCCTCAAAAGAAAGGGCTGGTATCATCGCTTCACCTCCGTGATTCAATAATACCATACTCATCTTCGATACTCAATGGGCTTTGTGAGCCGCAGCACACGAGCTGTTGAAATGAAAATGAGGGCGGCGCTGATGGCCAGAATTACCTGCCCCATCGGGGTGTGCATCAGGGTGTCGTACCAGCTTTTGTTTAAGAGATACATCAGCGGGATGTTGCCAATGACGAAAATGGCCATGATGATAAACTCCTTGCGGGGTTCAAACACCAAATATTCCAGCTCGGCGTTGACAATGCGCATATCACTGAGCTTTGCCACAATGGGTGTCAGCGTGGTTTTGAGGCTGCGGTCGTGCTGGCAGTCGCACAGGGCATCGCACCATTCCCGAAACACCTCGTTGTCGACTTTGGTGCGCAGGGCTTTCAGCGCATCCAGCACATCGGGACTTACGAGCTTCACCCGTATGACAAAATCCCCGAACACCTGCTGCACGGGCGGGTTTAAATAGTGGAGGTTTTCCTCCACAGCGGTGAGGATGTTCTCGCTGCGCAGATAGGCAGTCGTGATGATAGACAGCGCCGTTTCCAGCTCGGAGGAGATGTCCTTTTTGTAGTGGCTGGCGGTCATCTGCACATACCAGAACGGCAGCAGCATGAAGCCCACCGCCATCACCGGAGCGAGGAAGAAATTGCCCAGAACAATGGCGACCGAAGCCCCCACGCCGAATAGCAGCAGCGAGCAGGCGCAAATCAGAGAAAAGCGGCTGCTCCTGCCGGTCATCGCCAGTACCTCCTGCGCCATGCGGATTTCACGCTTTAGGAAGCCGGGCTTCTGCCTGCGCTGGGCGGCCTTGATTTCGTCCTTGATGGTTTTCTTCTCTCTGGTGAGAAAGGAGAACAGCCCATCGGTGAACTCCATCGGTTTTAAGCGGAGCAAGAGAAAAAAGCCTGTGATCATCCCGATACAGGCCAGTAATTGAATAGCAGTCATGCGTAACACCTCCGTTCTTCAGTAGGTTTGGACGCAGGCGGTAAACTGTCGATATCGCCTGCCTCGGAGTGCGAATTGCCAGCGGCGGCTCGCCGCCCTCCTTTCATGCGGTTGATGTGCTCCTGCGGCATTCCGTTCTCCAGCAGCCGTTTGCACAGGCTGTCCGAGATGGGGTTTACCACAGCGTGCTCGCCGGTGATGAAAAACTCACCGTTCTCAAAGCGGTTCTCGCTGATTTCATAGCGGAACAGGGTGCGGAAGTTGC
The DNA here is from genome assembly GCA_964420085.1 of uncultured Ruminiclostridium sp. Lineage (GTDB taxonomy): Bacteria > Bacillota > Clostridia > Oscillospirales > Oscillospiraceae > Evtepia. Next base: position 4,888 of record CAYQRI010000050.1, on the reverse strand, counting down.
GGCTTTGATCGGGCAGGATTTCACACTCCATAATCTCCATAAGCCTGCGTTTTTTGTTCTCCAGCTGCTTGCAGAACACGATAATGGGATACGCCTCGGTGACATAGCCCATGAGGGTTTCGTCTGACATATCTACGGCTCGCTTGCAGAGGGACACCATGCGGCGGTAGGTGGATTCGCAGCTGTTACTGTGGATGGTGGTTACCACCGCCACGCCTGCACGGGCGATTTCCTGCGCCGCATTCGCCTCCGCACCTCGCATCTCGCCCACCACCACGATGTCGGGGTTGAAGCGCAGGGATATGTCCACGAGGTCGATCTGGTCGATGCGGTATAGCTCGTTTTCGCTGTTTCGGGTGAGAGTATGCACCACGGAATTGGTCACCCTGCCGTCCTGCTCCCGGACAAGGGACAGCTCCCGGCTGCCATTTTCGATGGTGAACACGCGCTTGCTGTCCGGGATGGTGGAGAGGAGCCAGCCAGCCGCCGTGGTCTTGCCGCTGCTGGTGGCACCGGCGAAGCACATGGAAATGCCGTAGCGGACACACTCCGAAAGAAAGTCCAGCATTTCCCCTGTGGCGCTGCCGCCGTCCAACAAATCCTGCCGCCCGATGTTGTGGGGATTGACGATTCGGATGGAGGCCGCCGCCCCTACACGGGCATCCACGATGGGGTGCTTCATGACGGCGATACGGACATTTTCCGCAAGGGTAGCCACCACCAGCGGAGATTGGTCATCCAGAATGGTACCGGAGGCTTGGAGCATCCGGCGCAGCACGTTCACACAGTGTTCGGGGCTGTCGAAGTGCTCCGGGAGCTTGGCACAGCGGCCACCGGAATACTGGATTTCAATATCCCGCCAGCTGTTGATGTCGATTTCCTCGATGCCCTCGCCGAAGATATATTTCGTCAAAAACGAGTATTCTGCCATCTCGGTGTAGAGAGTATCCACCAGCTCCTGTTGGTTCATGCCCTTGACTGCCACCCGGCTGTCCTGCACAAACTTTACGATGTACCGCTTGATGTGCTCCTTGGCATCGGCTGCGTTGCCGTCCGAGAGCAGGCCGCTGTGCTGTGCGGAGATGTACTCCTGCACCTTGGCCAGTACGGTGCGGAAATCCTCAGTTTCCTGCTCCGGGGTAAAAAAGAGGTTATGTCTGCTCATAGATTAAAAACCTCCTTGCTGATTTTTTCAATTTCCTTGCGGAAGCCACGGCTGTCCTTGAGGCCGAGGTCGGTCAGCAGATTCCCGGCCAGCACCTGCGCCTCCAGCTCCGGGGAGTGGGGAACGGTGAACACCGCTTTTCCCAGCACCTGTTCCATGTGCTCACTGGCCTCGTTGGATTTCACGTTGCACACCGCCTTGTAGAGCTTATCAAAATCAAAGCCGCCCATCTTCAGATATTCCTGCTGGCTGGACAGGTAGCTCACTGATTTGAGGTCGCAGTTCATCAGCCGCAGCACCGCATCTGCCTCCAAGATGGACAGCGCCGACAGCTCGTCAAAAAACAGGTGGCTGCTACAGTCGATGACGATATGGTCGGCCATATCACGCAGCACCTCCAAAAACTGCCCGATGAGCTGGGGTGTTGCCTCCGGGAAGCTGTTCTCGTTCTCACCCTTGCACAGTCCAATGATGGCCAGATGCCCCATGCGCTTGTGGGTGTTGCAGTTGTGCTTCACCAGTGTTTCGGTGATGCTGGTACCCGCCAGAATGCTGGCGAGGGAACGGCTGTCCTCCAGCTCCGAGCCGGGGCAGATGCAGGGCAGCATGGGGGTAGTGGTGTCGCAGAGCAGCAGGATCACGTCCTTTTTCTTCTCTGCCAGATGCTTGGCCAGCTTGACCGCCACGGTAGTTTTGCCGCAGCCGGGGCTGCCCCACACCGCCAGCATCTGTGCGCCACTGTCCGGTTCCTCCGGTGCGGCGGCATCGCTGTTGCGGCTGAACAGGCCGCCTTTTTTGAAGTTGAGCATTTACTCCACCACACTTTCCGCAGGAGTCGTATTTTCGGGAGCTACCTCGCTTTCCGAAGGAGTATCGGCGGCATCGGTAGGCTCGGATTCCGGCTCATCGGGATATAGCTCGGTCAGCACCAATGCCTGCGCCTCAGTGAATTTTGCGGCATTGTCCTTATCTCCACGGTAAACCAGCGACACATGGAGCGCACCGTCGGCCTCCAGCATGGCGAGGATTTTGCTCTGCTCCGGGGTAACCAGCAGTGTAACGGTAGCAGGCAATTCTTTTTCTTCCTCGTCCTGCGCCGCAGCGCCATTGGGTCCAGCGTCACGCTGGTTCGCATCGTAGCCGCTGCCAGCGGTGACGGCGATGACCTCCACATATTGCAGCTCAGGGGGGATGACCGTCACACCCTGCTTTTTGTAGTCCGGGGCAATGATGGACACGATATCGCCGGAGATGAGCTTGCCGGACAGCCCGGTGGCAAAGGTTTTCACCGACACCGACACAGCCTGCTTCTCCCCGGTGAGGTTGTAGAGATAGGCATTTTCGGCGGCAGGGGCATCGGCGATTTTGCTGCCGATGATGTAATCTCCCGGCACAAGGTCTGCCGAGGCGAATTTGCCAAGGACGGTGTCCAGGCTTTTCACCACACCCTCCGGCAGATTGTACCCGCCAACCTCCACGGGTTTTACCATGTCGCCGGTGATTTCCTCTCCGATTTTGATGGGCTTGGTGACACGGACGATTTCCTCTTTCTGGCTGATTCCTTGGTTAAACAACGGCGTGACCGCAAAGCAGATGAGCAGCGACAGCACGATGCAAATCACGCCGATGACCGTTCTGTTTTTCAAAAAGCGCATGATTGTTTTCCTCCCTATTTCAGATAAAGTAAGCGAGCAGACAGCCCGCCGATAAAAAGGGCGCAAGGGGGAAGGCGTTTTTCGCCTCCCGCCCCCGCACCTTGCAGATGATACGCTGCGCCGCCGCATAAAACAGCAGCAAGGTTAGCCCCACCGCTGCCGCCAGCAGTCCTCTCGGCAGCCCCAGCACCAGACCGCAGGCCGCCATCAGCTTGATGTCGCCGCCGCCCATGCTGCCACAGGGGCTCCCTGCGCCGCAAAACACAGCGGCCAGCAGAAACGGCACAGCGACTGTGATTCCCCAGAGATTAGCCCAAGAAAAACACAGCAGCGAGGTTACGGCAATGGCGAGATTCAGCGTGTCTGGGATAATGCGCCACTTTAAGTCAAACACCGAGGCGGCGCACAGCAGGGCAACAAAAAGAACGGCTTGAGTGGCGGCCAATGCCGGACTATCCGGCATAGTTGAACATATCCTGCACCCTCTTGGTCAGGGTGGGCAGCACGGTCTGGTCGAAGAGCAGATACAGCCCCGCCAGCACCAGAGCGCCGATGACAACCGCCATGAGAATTTTAATCGCCGTGTCCACGAAGCCCTCGCCACGAGCATTTTGCAGTGCCATTCTTGCCTTGAGTACCGCCAGATTCGCCTTGGTTGTCAGCTTGTTCATCATCTTTTTCATGTTGTTTTCCTCCAAAATTTTATAGTTGGTGTTGTTTACATACCGCCCATCTGCATGGACGCAGGGGCTTGCTCCGGCTCAGCGGTGCTCTCCTGCGCCTGCACCGGTGCTTGGTTCATGGCTACGGCCTGCTGGTACTCGTCCAGCACAGCCTTGTGGAGCTGCTCACGGAAATCCTTTGTCACCGGGAAGCAGATTTCCTTGTAGCCGTTCTCGGTCTTGCGGCTGGGCATGGAGACGAACAGGCCGTCACGACCGCCCTCCACCACCTTGAGGCCACGGATGCCGAGGCAGCCGTCCACCGTCACCGAGGCGTAGGCACGAATGCCGCCGCTGGCTCCGGGCGGGTACATGGAGTTGATTTTCACTTCTAAATCGGGCATTTGAATTCTCCTTTTCATGTTCTAAGCAATAAAAAAACAGCCCTGTTTATCAGAGCTGCATTGCCTGTGTTTGTGCCGGTGGCTCGAAGGGGATTTCCTTGAAGCCGAATCGGTCGCAGTAGTGGAAGGTGCTGCCGCTGTCATCATACAGCTCCAGCACATCGGAAATGGACAGGGAGTGACCGGCGTATCCGGGTGGGTGATTGATGTTGAACTTGGTATAGAGTGCCTCCAGATCGTTGGTTTCCACCTCGCCGTCATAGACAGTTTGGTAGTCAGAAAGCTGCGGCGCACCGAAGCTCTTTTGCACCTCGTCCAAGCTGATAAACCGCTTGCGAATATCCGACTCCGGCGAGAGCTGCCAAACCCGGCAGCTTTTCAGCAGCGGCGCTTCCGGATGATTCCGCTGACCGTTCACCAGCCGGTCGTACACACCATCTGTCCATTTTACCTCGGTAATATCCTTTTGACGGCTGAGAAAGGCGGTCAATTCCTCCGTCTGAAACAGCGGATCGACCACCGCCTTTCCATCCCGGATGTACCCGGCAGGATTGCTGTAGTACAAAACCACATCTTTTTCAATTGTTGCACCATTCTTTTGCATGGTTACCTCCTCACTGTCTCGGCTTGCGAGCCTCCCAGTATTTCCGTCACCAGTGTTCCACTGGTTCCTCCTTATGTCATGGTCATGCCCCCAGCCTGCCCCTCCGGCCAAAAGGCCTCCATCGCTTCCTCGCTGGGGTAGATGAGCTTACCCTCCAGCAGCTCCAGCACAGCGAAATCATCCCGGTCGCAGATCATGATGCGGTGCTGATAGGGCTGCTGAATTTCGATGTAATCCATCACCTCTTTTTCCGTGCAGAGCCACACGCCTGCGGCATAGCGGCCATCGGGAAGAAAGCTGTAGCCGCTGTACTTTGGCTCATTGCGCTCCAATGGCAGTGCGTTGGGGGGACGAATTTGGGAGAGATGCAGCTTGGCGCTCTCCGGCAGAAGCTCCGG
>CAYQRI010000049.1:0-12080 GCA_964420085.1 uncultured Ruminiclostridium sp. | reverse complement strand
TCTGCGGAGCGTTTGAGCTGATAGCTTGCCCGATAGCGCCGTGCCTGATAGCCGGTGTTCTTGGGGAGGAGAAGGATGCGGCTGCTGCATCCCCCTCGTCGTTTAAAGTCTGCATTTTCGGCAGTTTCACGCTGCCAGCCGGTCACATCCTTCACGGTGACCTTGGAGAGCACGCCATAGCGTTTTTCCCGCAGGACGAGATGTGTAACGGCTCCCTTTTTCTCCAAGGGTATGGGCGCACCATTGGGCAAAGGGGAGAGAACGAGCTTCCCTTCCTGATTAAAACGGGGGGACACACCGCCATGGTAGCGTGCAAACTGATATAGCACCTTCCAGCAGCTGCTCCCCGAGGGGACAGAAAATCCCCAAACCGACGGCAGATTAGCGCCGGCGGCCAGCTGGATGCCATAGGGCGTGACATAGTTTCGCAGAATATCGGAGAGTGCCGCCTGTCCATAGTCTGCGGCCTCCGCTTGATTGTCGAGAAGCAGTCCTTGCAGACCTCTGCCGGAAATTTCCGCCAAGGCACCTTGGGCAGACCAGCGGCATTCGCACTCGTCAATGATGCCGACAAACCGGAGGGCTTTTCCGTCGGTGACCGTAATTCTGACCGCATCGGACAAAATATCTTCCTGTCCCGCCGTCCAAAGGAAGCGCACAAAAAAGCTGTCGCAGGGCGAGCCGAGGGCATAGTCCAGCGTCCATTGCAAAGGCACAGGGAGCGTATATTGCGCACCCGTACAGGTGGTCAAAGACCAAGCTATCATCGTCTCACCTCACCCTCAGTTTTGTCCCGACGGGCACAGCATTGGGATTTTTGATTTCTGGGTTTTGATCCAAAAGTGCTGCCAACGTCAAGCCGAAGCGTCGGGCGATACCCCAGAGGGTGTCGCCCTTAGAAATGGTGTAAAAGCTTTCCCCGCCGCCTAGCGGGGGCTGCGTTGGTTCTTCTGTTTCTGTCCCGAGGACGGGCTGAATGGGGGTCAAGGCACGGGATTCCTCCAAGGAATCCTCCCAGAAGGTAAAGCGATAGCGCACATAGTCCTTTTGTGGCTCCTGCGTCAAGGAGAGATCCACAAAATAGGCCTGTGCCGCCTGCCAAACGGGATGCAGGAGTCGCCCGGGGCCGCCCTGATAAAAGACGGAGGCGAGCTTTTTAAATTCTTCATAGGCATCCGCCCCGAAAAATTCACCTTCTCCCTGCATCACACGATGTCCCATCCCCAGATCCTGCATGGCATAGTGTCCGAAGGGCACCTTATGGCTGACAATCTGCCGTTTATATTGAATGGTATAAGTACGGGGATTGTGTGGCCAAACATAATTTTTGTATTGCATGGGTGTCAAATCCACCTCACCACCTCCCTCAGTAGAGTGAAAATCCGCTGTCATAGCGTCTGGCATCCCGTTCCACGGCACGATCGACGGCAGCGATATCCCAGCCGTCGGACGTTGCTTCCGAAACACGGAGCACCCGTTCGGGCGCTTCCGTTTCCCCGAGGAATTGGGTGGCACGGGTGGCATGGTGCAGCGAGTCATAGAGTGAGCGAACCTGCTGTACGGGGGCAGACTGTGCCAAGTGGATGTCTAAATAGGAGAGCTTGGCCGCCTGAAGCTCTTCCTGCAAGACGGTGGCGACGGCGGGTGTTTCTCCGCTCAAGTGTGCCTGACGCAATGCTGTTTGGAGGGCAGTTCCTTCCGCTGCTGACTTTGGCTCTGCTGCTTCGAGCGATTCTTCTTCCTGCTTTGGGGGTTGCCCGCCCTCTACCGCAGGGAGTTCCAAGACCTCCTCCTCACGCAGGATTTCTTCCAAGTAATCAATCATAGCCCCTCCTTGCGTTTCTGATAGAGTGCCCAGTCAAAGCCTGTATTGACCTCTGCCGAATGCTCACCGGTCTCTCTGCCACACACGGGGCAATGCAGAGTTTCCGCCTTGGTGCGACAGCTTGGACACATGGTTTTCAGGCGTTCCTCCTCATCCAGAAGGAGATTGACGGCACAGAACAGGTAGTCTGCATCGGTCATAGCTCTGGCTCGTTTTTCGGTGGGCAGGGCACCGAAGGTGCGAAGCACACGCCATTGCAGGCGTTGCTTGGGGGTATCCAAGCTTTGCTTGAGCTGTTCCAAGCGAACTCCCTTTGTTCCCAGCCCTGGATTTTCCTCTCGATGAAAGGCCGCCCATTCTTTCGTCAGGCTTTCGATCTCCTCTGGGCTGCACATTTGTAAGACCTCAGCACCCGACGCATAGCAGAGGTGTCCCTTTTTTAGGACAGCTCTCGCCAAAATGCAGGCATTGGAGCAAAGCGCCCCATCCCTTCCGTCCTCTGCGAGCATGACCGCCTCACGCTTAGCCTCTAAAAGCTCACGGGCGGTCAGCAGACGCAGGGTTCTTCCATCCGTTCGGTGTCTGGTGTGTATCTGCGCCGTCAGACGCAGCCAATCTGCTATTTTCATACACGCATTTCAATCCGGCGGCCGGCGATGACGGAAATTTTCTCGATGACAGAAGCCCCGAGGGTTCCGCTCTCGCCGATTTTATTCCACTGACAGTTGCTGTAAATGACCCGACGATCCGGCTTACAAATCACCAAGCTAAATTCCTCTAAGGCATAGAAGTTGATGCCGTCGGCGATGGCATCGTCGGTGGCATAAATACGGGTCAGCTCTAAGAAATGGCGGTTGTGTCCGGGAATGGTCGCAACGGGCTCTGCTTCTCCGAAGGCCTCCACGGAGGTACTGCTTTTTGTGGTCTGTGCGCTATAGCTTTGCACCACGGCGACTTTTTTCCCGTTGACCTCTAAATAGATATCGTTGCTGGTTGGGATTCCCTTTGTCATAGTCGATTCTTCCTCTCTCAGACGGTAATCTGTGCCTGTAACCAAATTTGGTTCAAGCCATGTGCGACACGGAAGGAAAAGTTTACCATGCAGACGCTTGGATTTTCGTTGCTTGGCTCGGCGGTGACCTCTCCGTATTCGGTGATAATCTCTGCGGTCTTTTTACGTTCCAGCTCTAAAATGACCTGTGAGCGGATGGCGCCCCGTGTCTGGGGCGTATTCTTAGCTCGAGCAAAGCGCAGGTGGAGTGACTGACGCACGGCGGGGATCACATCGTCAATGACCAAAATGGTACCCAGCTCCTGCCATGTTTTGTCGGCGACGCCGCCGGTTTTGGTGCGGGTGGTCACACCACGCACGACCCTACAATCGCCCCCCATCATTTCGACGGGCGTGACACCGCCACGCAAAAGCGTATCCAGTTCATCCTCGTTGTATTGAGCGGAAAGTCCGTCTATCCCCTGTAACACAGCACCCCCGAGTGGGACAGCGGGATCTGGCTCTGCACAGATGGCAGCGGCAACTGCGGTGGCGAGGGCAGCGGGGCTTCCTTCGGAGAGGGTGGGGGCAACCAAAACCATCCGCTCGCTGTTCAGGGCTTGGGCACGGGTGACGAGCTGCGCCGTAGTTTCGTCCTTTGCGCCGCACACAACACCAATCCGCTCTCGCTGCACAGCAGAGGCCTGCTCAATGCTGTCCAAAAAGCTTTTCTGCACAGCCGCATCGGTGCTGTCGCAGAGCACGGCTTTGATATCGGGCTGTGCCTGAAGCAGCGCAAAGGCCGTGGCATAGCCTTCCGAAGCGGAGACAGGCACGGCAAAAATTTGTTTCACGCCGTTGAGGAGAAGCAGACGAACCAAGGCTGTCAGATTGTCCTCTGCCCCAAATTTCGTCACTGCTTCGTCATAGCTGTCAATTTGGCAAAGTGTACCGGTAGCTTCTGCAGTGCTGAGGGCGACCACACCGGCGATACCTCTGCGCTGGACATTTGCGACCACAGCAGAGACTTCATAGGCGGAATAGACGCCCGGTCGTTCATGTGTTATCCTTGTCATTTTCAATCAGTCATCCTTTCTGTTGGATCGGGTGGGGTTTGCAGCTTACCCTTGAGCACAAAGTCCAAAAAGCAGCCAAAGGCATCCCGCTTCATGAGGAGCACGGCAGAGCAAACAACCACAGCCGTACCGCAAAACATCCCGTTTTCCCGCTCGAACCTTGTCTCCCCCACCGACCATTTTTCCACCGTTAAGCCACAGGCGCCCCCCTGCTGCAAGGAAAGAGCGAGGTCAGCGAGAAGCCTGCGGCAGCCCTCCTCTCCAACTTGCTCGGGGCTATAGAGGAGGAGGGAAAAGCTGACACGGAGCTTCTGTCCGTAATGCTCCACCCATTTCCCCAAGTCTGGGTCATAGCCCTCACCCAGATAATTTTGGAAGGAGGCGGCGGTGCTCTCCATTTGTTTGATTTTGACGACCACCGTTGGCTGAGGAAAGGGGGCATAGCGCTCCTTTGGCCAAGCGGAAAGGACAGCAAGCCCTTTATCTTTTAAGAAGGTGGTCATACTTTCCTGTAATTCGGCAAGACCCGTCATGCGTTCTCCTCTTTTCTTCTCTGCAAGATGACACGCCAGTAAAACAATTCCTGACCCAGCTTAATAGGGCGCACATTTTTCACCCAGAAGTGTTCTGTTCCGCAGACGACGGTCTGCTCCTCTCCATTGGGGAGAAAGGGCAAAGCCCTTTCTCCCAGACAGAGACAGCAGTCAGCCAAGGAAATCCCCAAGTGGGTTGGTGAGGCCTGACGTGTCCGCTCCAAAATGGGACGCAGCAGCGCCCGACCGGTTCCCTGCACGGTGCCGCTTTGGTAGAGGGTCACGGTTTCGCCATAGCGAGCCAAGATGGTTTCGAAGCTGGCAAGCGGATTCATCCCTCTACCTCCAAGACGGCAAATCCGCCATCTTTGACGAAGGGGGCCATCATTTCCTCTGCTTGGTTGGAGAGGCTTTTGGCGAGACTGCTTGTCTCGCCGGCGTGAACAGAGAGATCACCGGCGGAGAAGGAGAACGCAGGCTGACCTGCATTCCAAGCGCTGCCCAGATAACCCAAGGCGGTCCAAGCGGCGGCGCCGCAGAGTGCAGGGCGGCACTGTTCGGGATCGACGTCCTCTCTGAGCTGATTCTCCCATTTTTGTTTACTCACCTCACAGAGCATGGCAAGGGTTCCGTTTTCGTGTTCGGAAAGCGCACGACCTGCAAGGCTCTGCGCCACAGCAAAGACCTCCTGCGTTGTCACCATATCACCCGCACTCCTTTCCATCTCAGCCGCCAATGTTCAACACATGAGAGGCTTCTTTGAAGATTTTAGCGAAGCCGGAGATGGAGGTAATGGCGGCACGTTCGAGCTGACGGTCGATGAGCTTATCGTATTCGACCAAGACATCACTGCCGCGAATCATTTCGAGGGCATAGTTTTTGTCCAAGCCGATGATGGTGCCGCTGGGGACGGCGCTGCTGCGCAGGAGGGTAGCGCCCATGGGGGTGACCATTTTACCGGTACCTTGGAAGCCGAGACCGGCGGTGGCGTCCTGCATTTCATTGAGCTTCAAGATTTTAGCCATGGCATCGCCGACGATCATGGTATTCATGGTGTAGGGATCAAACTGGCTCCAGAAGTCGACCAGGGAATCATAAGTAAGGGTCCCCTTGGTTCCGGTGATGGGGGCGGTGCCAATGGTATAGGTGGTTGCTGCATTCTGGTTGCCGTCGCCGTTCATGATAACGCCAATGGCGTCGGCAACGTGCATACGGTTGATGTAGTTGCCAATCTGACGCAGGGTAACGGAGAAGAGGTCTAGTCTCTGGAACTGGATGGCCTCATAGGAGGCGACGAGCATCCGTCCTCTTTTGTGGAGCTTGACGAGGTTTTCCTGTGCTTTGATGGTGGTCTGGGGGATTTCTGCGCCTTCTGCGACCATTTTCAGTTCTTTTTCCTCACCGCCTGCGTGAGAGGCGATGGAGCGGTAATCCATGCCGGAGATTTTGGTTTCTGCGGCGGTCATCATGGGGAGGATGTTGCTTTCCTCCATGCCCTGATGGACGGCACGGGCGACATATTCGGGAAAGAGGACAGCGGATTCCCAAGTTGCAAAGAACTTAGAGACCACGTCGGACTCAAAGCCCTTGACCTTGATATCGAAGCGCTTGAGCTGACGCTGGAAGGCGTCCAAATGCTCCAAAGGGGTACCCTTATACTGTTCGGAGGGGTCACATTTTTCCAAGACCTTGGTAAAGGACTTGCCGGATTCGCTGTACATTCCCTTATCGAGCTTCACGGATTCAAACTGATATGCCATAGTAGATACTTCCTTTCTTTTCTGTTCTTAAAGAAACAGACCCAAAATTTTATCGGTGATGTTACAGTTGACGATCAGGCACTGCTTACCGGTTTCTCCGGTGGCAGCGAGACGAAGCTTACCGGTGCCGTCTGCGACCAAGGTTTGGAAGCCCAAGCTGGGGGCGGTTTCCCCGCTGTAGCCCAGCTCGGCATAGCCTCTGACCTGCACGGCGGCGTGGCCGCTTCTCTGGTTGAGGACGATACCGACGGGGGCGGTGCCATCCGCTGCGGTTTTCACGGTGTTATTCTCGCTCATGCCGACCAAGCCACCGGTGGTGGCGGTATCGACCTTGAAGGTGAGAACCATGGTTTCGGTTCCATTAAATGCTACGCTCATAGATGAGTTCCTCCTTGATATCATGGTGATGTGGTGTAGGTATGGTTTTTTTCATTGGGTTAGATGGAAAAAACGCCGTTATCGCTGAGTGGCGTGGCGTTCAGCGGCGGATAGTGGAGCTGTACAGGAAGGGCACCCTGCTTTTGCAGACGTTTTTCGTAGCAGTCTCGCAGGGATTCCAGCTCCTCTGCGCCCAATTTTTCGGTGATGGAGCGAAGGACGGCCGCACCCATATCGGCGTCGGCGAGAAGTCCCAGGCGAACGGTCTCCTGCCGCAGGGAATTTAAGTAGCGTCTGCCGATTTCGGCATCCTTTTGGAGTGATTGCCAGTCCTCGTCCGTGGTGAGCTGCTGCTGTTGGAAGCCCTTGATGACCCCGGCCTTGGGCTGTGCGGGCACAGCGACAAAGGACCACTCATAGGCATCGGTTGGTTCTTCCAAGCGGACGATGCAGCGTTTTCCTTCATAGACCTGACCCTTCACATGGGGGCAAGCGGCTCGGTCGCTGACTTCATTGCCGCAGATGCTGCAAACGGTACGGGCGACGGCACAGCTCACGCTGACCTCTTTTTTGATACCGCCCTCGATTTCTGCAATGAGGGAGGCATTGTCGTCGGTGCGAAGCATATAGGCGTAGCCTTTGAGATAGCAGCCTGGCTCGCCGCTTTCGGCGGGATTTGGGGCATCGTCCACCAGCTCGGTGCGATAGATACGGGCGGTCTGTCCGGTTGCGCTCCAGGTGTGGTCAAAGATGCCGGTTTTTCCGACAAAGAGGCGTGCGAGCGTTTCGAGGCTCTGTCTGCTAAAATATTCAAAGTCACGATCGGTCTGGTTATCGCAGAGGCGCACGCCGAAGGTATAAACCTGCTCGGGTGTCAAGTCAGCTCGACTGAGTGCATTGATTTGGGTCATATCCTCTTCTGCGAGGATGGTCAAGGGTTCGGTCTGTTTGCTGCATTTTTTCATTCCGGTTCCTCCTGTTCCACGGGCAATTTTTCTGAGGGTTCTTCTGGCTGTTTTTGGTTTTTCTGTTCTGCGGAATTTTCCTCTGCCAACCGCTCTGCCTGCTGTCGATAGAGGAGGGATTTGGCTTCCTCCACCTGATCCTGCAAATTGATTTCCTCCCATTCGACGGTAAAGGGGGCATCCCAGCCATGCAGGCGGAGCCAAAGCTTACAGATCCGCTCAAGGACGGGGGTAAGGGTTCGGCGCAGAGCGGTCAGCTCACTGGTCATAATATCGGCCTGCTGGCTGCTCATCCGTTCGGTGGAGGACCAGTTCAGCCCGAGCAGAAAGGGTGGGATTCCGGTCTGCGTGATGAGCTGTTCAACGATGAGGCGTACGGGTGCTTGGCAGTCTGGGAGCTCACACTCTCCGCCAATGACCTTGATGTCCACATCTCCGACGGCGACGAAGTCACGCACGGCACCCAGTCGGGTACTCTGCATGGCCTGTGACCAGCGTTCTGCGAGCTGCTTACTGCGTTCCTGCAAGCGCCGTCCATCCAAGCCCTCCTCACCGGGCTTATAGGTGACAGCGAAGCGAACATTTCCGGCACGCTCCCAGTTTGCACCCAGGGTCTGATAAATTTTGAGCAAGACACTGGAGAGAAACGGCATACTATGCAGGAGGGAAACGCCATACGGATTTTGCGGATTGGGGTGATAGGGGGTAAAGAGGATGAGGTCTTGTCGTTGAAAAGGCTCCGTGTGTCCGTCTGGCAGGCGCTGAGCCAGCAGGAGGTCAAGGGGGGAATCCTGTTCCTTGACCTCAATATGCTCCACATTGCCGCACAGGACAGCAGCGATGTCACGTCCATTGCGTGTCAGAACAATCTCGCCCACAGCCCGCCCGCAGGTGAGGAGGCAGTCAAGATAGCTGTCCAAAAAGCTTTGGATGCCCCGTTGGTTCCAGCCGACGGCGACATTGTTTAAGAAGTCATTGAGTGCTTTTTCGATGGTTTTATCCTCACAAAGGATCTGAACGCCGCCGGTCAGGCGGATGAGCTTCAGGATAGCGGCATCCACGACGGGGATAGCCTCCCGAATGGAGTAATAGAGGGAAAATTCCGGTCTACTCAGGGGGATATAGCCGTCAATCATTTGAAATGGGTGCCGGTTTGTCTGTCTGAGCTGAACAGGTGCCGGTGCGGGTGAAGGCTCCGGCGGTTTCTCACGTTTCAAAAGTCCCAAGGTACAGTCCTCCCTTCTTCTCGTTCGACATAGCCGGCAAAGAAGCCATCGTCCGCTTCTTCCGGTGCAACAATGGTGGCAACGAAGTAACGGATTTCGTCCATGGCATGGTCGAATTCTTTGTGGACACGATCACGGTCTCCCGAGGACAAATCCCAGCAATAGGAGCCAAATTCCCGAATCGCATCCTCACATGGTGTACAGATGACAATTTTTCCATTTTTGAGGGCATCGGCAGTCAAGCGGATGCCGGACAAGACATCGTTGTTGGCCTTTCGGACGGGCCAACCCTCTCGCCGCAGCACTTCTAAAAAGGAGGCGGCAGAGGGATCTACGATCACGGCTTCTATGTCCCTTCCGTCGGCCAAGCGTCGCAGCTGCTCTGCATACTCCTGATCGGTCTGCTGTTTTTTCTGTTCTCGTGCATCGTAGTAGTATTCCCGCACCCGATACCAGGTGTCACCGAAGCGACCCCACAGGCCCAAGGAGGTGGGGTTAACGGTGCCATAGTCGCAGGAGATGATCCAGCGGCTGCCCTTTCCCTTTGGGACAGGCTCCACGATACTCTCATCGAAGAAGTCATAAACCAAGCCCTCTGCGGCGGTCCATTCACCCAAGACGAAGCGGCGATAAAAGGCGCCTTGAAAGGCACGTTCATAGCGTGCCTTGGTTTCTTGGGAGAGGGTGGGGTTATCGTCCATAAAGAAGCGGAGATGCAAGAGGTTTCGTTCTTCGGCCTTACAAATCCATTCTCGATAGAACCAGTGGCCGGGGCCTGCCGGGTTACAGGAGAACCAAAATTTAGCACCTGTGACAGAGCAGCGGGCACAGGCCTGCTCGACGAAGGAGCGAGGCATCAAGACGACCTCATCGAGCAAAACGCCGGCCAAGGTAACCCCTTGGATGAGGGCAGCACTGCCCTCATCCTTTCCGCCAAAGAGGTAGAAGGTATTTTCCCGTCCGCCGAAGCGGAGGATGAGCTTATTTCGGGAGACCTTATCCTCCCAGCTAAAGCCGAGCTGTTCCAAGACGGGGAATACGCTGGAGAGCAAATTTCGGCGCACAGACTCTGTGGTTTTGCCGCAGAGGGCGAATTGCTGTTTGTGGAAGCGAGCCATACTCCAGAGGATGAAGGACAGCCCCAAGCAGAGGGTTTTCCCGCTTCGGACAGCGCCGTCACAGATAATGGCATCCCGTTCTCTGTCAGGGGAGGCGGCATTCCACCAGCGCAGAACCCGCCGCTGTTTTTCTGAGAATTGCGGTTTCATCGTACTGAGCAGGGTCTCCCCCCCTCCTCTTCCTGCTGATCGAGTGCTTGCAGGAAGGCAGCGGGCGCTGCATTTTCGTCTTCCTTGAGCTGTTCGAGGAGCTTTTCCAAAACAGAGGCACGGTCTGCGAGCTTCACCTCGACGGTACCGTTGCTGTTGCGTTTAAATTCGGTCAAGCAGCCCAATTCCAAGCGATCAATTTCTTGCTGTTGTTCTTCTGTGAGGTAGGCAAGCTTTACGGCATCATTGGCGGAGTCTGTCGCCAGACCCATCATTCTGCGCAAAACGTCCTGTCTACCCACAGTCTTAGTTCGTTTCATCGGCATCCCTCCTTCAAAGCAGGGAATTCCTCCCCCTATTTTGGGCACGTTGGGATACACGGAATCGAAAAAGTTTTTGATTTTAGAGAAAGAAATGGAAAAACGGGAGTTATTGTGCTGGTTTTGGCGTGTTTTTTATACCTCTGGTGTCTTTCCCCAGGGAGGTCAATTTTTCTCTGTCATCCTGAGCACGGCAAGGCTTGCGGACAAAAAATCCCCTGCGGCATTTTAGATTTAAAATACCGCAGGGGATGAACGAGATGATTTAGTTAGGTGCCTGCCTTACCGCCGTTGTTGATATTGCCGGCAGCACCGATGGTGCTGGCCTTGCCGCTGATCTGCTGCTTATTCTTCTGCTGCTTGCTGTTCTGGTTCAGCTGATTATAAGACTTACTTTCCTGATTCTGGCTCATTTGATTCATCTCCTTTCCGATGGGGTCCATTCGGGATCCATAGATTCCCATCCACACGACGAAGGTCTCGTGCATGGGGAAGGAATCCTTGGTTCTCTAAGAGTATGTCCCCAAGCGAAAAAGTTATACACAAATATGGTGCCGATTGTGTATTCGGCATTGCTTTTAAGCGGGCTGAAAGTCATATCCTAGAAGCGACGTCCATAGATATAGAGCAAACGGCAGTCAAGGAGGGCGACCCGATATGGAAACGAGGAAGAAGGCATCCACGGGAAAGAAGAAAAAGGAAACGCAGTTATCGAGGGGAGAACGCCGTCGCCTGCGCCAGCTGATTGCGTGTCTGTTTATTTTTGGTGTCGTGTTTGCAGGACGCGGAATCAACTTAAGGCCCATTTCGGAGCTTGGGGAACGCATTGGGGGCATGGTACAGACGGATACGGATTTCCAAGCGGTCTTTGCCCATGCAGAGCAAAGCTTTTCGGAGGGCGAATCGGCGGTAGAAGCATTTTGCTCCTTCTTCAGTGATTTTTTCAAAGGAGAAGCGCCCTCAAATACAGATCAGCCGACCGATGCGGGAGGTGTGGATGCACAAGCTTCATAGCACAGGTCAGTTTTGGTTAATTGTTGGGACGCTGCTGTTGGTGGCGTCCCTTCGTGTTCTTTTTTTATTTGGGATTGCCTGCTTGGTACACGAGCTAGGTCATCTTTTGGTGTTACGTCTTCTTGGTGGGGAATTGGAGCGTTTGTCACTCACAGGGATGGGTGCGGTCATCGAGCCACGGCGATACCGGATGTTTTCCTATTGGGAGGAATGTCTGCTTGCCATGGCTGGACCGCTCGCCAGCTTTTTGCTGGCATTTTTTGCTTTTGCTTGGGTGAGCAAATCCGGAAGTGATACTGCGGCGCTCTTATCACTGCTGAGCCTTGCCTTGGGTGTATTCAATCTATTGCCAGCTGGTCCCTTGGATGGTGGGTGGCTTTTGCGTTCCCTGCTGATGCACCATATGGAGCCGGATACGGGGGAGCGGATCGGCACCGTAGTGACCCGCATCTTAGCGGTCATTTTGCTGCTTCTGGGAAGCTATCTTTTTTTAGTGGGTGGCAATTTCACGCTCTTACTCTGTGGCTGCTGGCTAATTTTTGAAAAATAGTGCAATAGCGACAAATTGGATTTCCGTGTCCAATGGTTGCATTCTATTGACGCAGAAAGACATCCATGCGATAATAACGAAGAACAGCAGGGGTTATTTTCACGCAAGCTGTTCCTTGATATTTTTATTTTTTTACAGAAAGCAGGTAGGAACGATGGCAAGAAAAATACTCAT
>CAYQRI010000048.1:3187-12264 GCA_964420085.1 uncultured Ruminiclostridium sp. | reverse complement strand
CAAAAACGGGAGACGCAGCACCCCTGCTTCTCCCGTTTTTAGAATAGGGGAAAATGTGATGGCACAGAGAGTGAAAAGCATTGGCAAAAAGCAAACCTTTTTCATGCTTCGGATTGTATTGACGTTGTCTCTTTGTTTTGTCGGCACCATTTTTGTTCTACAGCTGGAGCTGGAGCATCAGAGCCGGGAGGAGACGAAAAAGAGGCTGCCTGATTTTGCGTACCAAAGCAGTGCCGGCATTGCCGGTGTTGTGGGGGATTTGACAAGGCGGCTCACCATCGCTGCAAACGTCCTCGCCGATGGAGACCTATCCGATGACAGCGATATGCAAAGCCGCCTGCGCGCCATGGATGACGCCGTCTACTTTGCAGAGATGGGCATTTGTCGGCGGGATGGCTTTCTTTTAAAAAGCGAAGGGGCGAAGGTTGCCGACAATGGCGTGCAAATTCCAGACGAAGAAGAGATGCAGGCGGTATCCTATTTTATCTCCCCCGTGGAACGGCATCTAATCGAGGGAGGGCAACGGTGGATTTTTCGTATTTTCGTAAAGCTTCCGGGCAGCGACGTGCTGGTCTATGGTGTCGTGGACTTGGAAGAGCTGATTGGTCACACTGCCTTCCCGTGGCTTGGGGGGAGTACCCACAGTGTGGTACTTTTTGAAACAAAGACCGGCAGGGTTTTGCTGGATACTCTCTATAAAACCTCTACGGTGGGACAGAATTTTTATGCATCCCCGCTGCTGGACGAGCAGCAGCTTGACCAGCTCCAGACACGGCAGGAGGGCTTGACCGATACTGCGGAGCCAATCAAGCTGGAAGGGGAGAGCTACTATTTCAGCGGCATTCATACGCAGGTGCCTGGATGGAGCTTGTGTGTTGGCATACAGGCAAAGCCACTGAGCCGCGGCCTGCATGGCAGCTTGTCGTCCCCGATGCCCTATCTTTTCTTGGCGTGTCTATATACCGTGGCGACGTGTGCCATTCTCCTCTACCAATACCACGGAGAAGCCGGGATTCGGAATAAGCTGCGGCAGGCGGTCGCCCGCAGCAATGCCCTTTTGAATGTGGCGTTGCCCGGCTCGGACATGGAGGTCTTTGAACATCTGACCAATGGGAAAATCCGCCTGTTTTCACCCGAATTGGGCGGTGGACAGCGGCTGAAGGAAACCTTGGGCACACCGAAAAATCTGCTGTCGTATCTCAACTGCTCGGCGCAATGGGAGCCTTCCTTTTTGCGGACCTTGGAGCAGGCGACCAAGGGTCGGGGCGGTGAAATCGAGCTGCAAACACTGGATGAAAAGGAAACGTGGATTCAGCTCTGCATTGAACCGCTGTTGGGCAACGAGGAGGCCAGCGCCATCGGCACCATTCGGGACATCAGCGAGGAGGTGCGGGAGCGTCGGCGCCAAAAAACGACCGAAAAATTCATCGGACGGATGATGGAGGGTACGCTGCTGGGTGTGGAGGTCTCCTTGGAGGAGGCACATTGGCGCATTCTTTGGGGCTGGAAAAAGGGAGAGCCGATGCTTCCTCAGGCGCAGGAGGACTTGACCTATGAACAGTTTTTGGAAAGCTATATCCTGCCGCATATCCATCCCATGGATAAAGCACGCTACATGGAAACCATGAGCCGCCCGGCGCTGCTGCGTGCCTTCTTCCATGGCGAAACCTGCTCCGTGCAGGAATATCGGGGTGAGGTGGAAAGCGAGTATGGTCATGAATGGTTTTCCTGCGAGATGCAGTTTTTCCGAGATCCGCACACAAATCAGATTCTCTGCAATTTCTTTCTGCGGGAGGAAAGCGAGGTCAAATGGAAGGAGCTGGAGGAACGCCGTCAGCTGGAGGAAAAACAGCAGCTCTTGCTGCGGGAGGCAAGGAAATTGGTGGAATCGGAGGATCAGCTGGAATTTGTCCATGTGATTGCCGATTACTATCAGGGCATCTATGTCGTGAACCTCAACGACGACCAAACCCGAAGCATCAAGGTGCCGCCCTATTTTGCCGATATCCTGCGGGAGGAGGAGGATCACCTCAGCAGTACCCTGCTGCGCTATTCCGAGGAGCAGCTGCATCAGGAATATGTGTCCGCATTCCGAGAGGTCATCAATTATAATAATTTGCGGCACGGCTTGCGTGACGGACGGCAGGTGGAGATGACCTTCCAAAAGCTGGACGGTACCTGGATTCTCATGCGTGTGTTTGCCATGCCGGGCTATTCGGATGAAAACCCAAAGACGCTTTGGGTTTTTGAGGACAACACCGAAACGGTGACGCTCCAAAAGGAGGAGGAAAAGGCACGGCTGAATGCCCGCACAGCCCAGGCGGCCAGCCAAGCCAAGAGTCAATTTTTGGCGAATATGAGCCACGATATCCGCACGCCGCTCAATGCCATTTTGGGAATGTCGGAATTGGGGCTGCGAGAGGAATCTGTGGAAGGGAAGGTCAACTGCCTTCAGGATATCCGTGCCAGCGGGCGTATTTTGCTGGAGAACATCAACTCGATTTTGGATCTTTCGAAAATTGAAGCGGGAAAGCTGGAAATTACGCCCGAAAGCTACAGCATTCTCAGCGTGCTGCACGATACCATTACCGTGCTGCGGATGCGGGCACAGGAAAAAAAGCTGTCCTTCATCGCAGAGGTGGACGAAACCATGCCCGCCACCCTTTGGGGCGATGATGTGAGCATCAGTCACATTATTATGAATCTGGGGGGCAATGCCATCAAGTATACCAAAGCCGGCTCTGTGACCATCCGTGTTTCTTGGGAGCCGGAGGAGAGCGGCGGAACCCTAGTGATTCATTTGGTAGATACAGGCATCGGCATCAAGGAAGAAAATCTCGCCGATATCTTCCACAGCTATGGGCGCTTGGAATATAAAGCCAACCGGCACATTGAGGGGACGGGGTTGGGACTTTCTATCTGCCAAAATCTGACCAAGCTGATGAAGGGTACCATGGGTGTGGAGAGCGTCTATGGAGAGGGGAGCGACTTCTGGGTGCGTCTGCCCCAAGGCGTCATAGATCCCGCACCCTGCGGGGTCTATCAGGAACGGGCGCATCAGACGGAGGAAGCCTTTGACACCCATTCCATTGTCGCACCCGAGGCGGTCATTTTGGTGGTGGACGATCAGCCCATCAACCTGAAGGTTTGTGAAGGTCTGCTTCGCCCCTATGAAGCGGAAATCTACACCGCCCGTTCGGGCGAGGAGGCGCTGCGGCAGATGTCGCAGGTCTGGCCGGATCTTGTCTTTATGGATCACATGATGCCGGATATGGACGGGGTAGAGGTGACGGCACAGATTCGTGCCATGGGCAAAAAAGACCCCTATTTTACGGTGCTGCCGATCATTGCCCTCACCGCCAATGCGATGAAGGGGATGCGGGAATACTTCTTGGAAAATGGGTTCAATGATTTTGTCTCCAAGCCCATCGACTTGGGGAAGCTCGATGCCGTTTTGCGGGAGTGGCTGCCCGAGGATAAACAGAAGGCGCCCTCTCTGCCCAGCGGCATCCCGTCGGATGAGCCGCTGCCGCCCGAGCTTGCCCGCTTGCCGGGGGTAGAGGTGGCGCACGGCATGAGCTATTGCGGCAATGCCGAAATTTATCGCAAAACGCTGCTCCTGTTTCGGGATCAGATTGCCGGGCGGACGCAAAGCATCCAAGCGGCCTATGCGTCAGGCAATCGAGAGGATTATGTCATTGAGGTACACAGCCTGAAAAGTGAGGCACGGTGGATCGGTGCGATGGCGCTGGGCGAGCAGGCAGAGCGTCTGGAGAAGGCGGGACGTGCCGGAGATTGGAGCAGCATTCGCTTGGGTACCGCCGCCCTGCTGGCCGCCTATGCCGAATTGGGCAGAGCCTTGGCAGAGATTCAGGCGCTGGCGGGGGAGTAAACGCAAAAAAACCGTTGGGATTCAATGGAAATCTTGCTTTTTTACGGGCGGAGGTGTAAAATACTCCAGCATAGTCTGCCCGGACGCCTGGAAACGATGGAAACAGAACAAACGGGCAGACTCCGTTTTGGGAGGTTCAACATGAAATTTAGTTACACGCAATATGAGGAAAGCGCCGCCTATTTGAAGGAAGCGCTTGGTGGTTTTTGCCCCAAGGTTGCTATGATTCTCGGCTCTGGTCTGGGCTATTTGGGCGATATCGTGGAAAACTCCGTGGCGATTTCCTATGAGGATATTCCCCACTTTAAGCACGCCACCGCACCCGGACACAAGGGTCAGCTCGTGTTCGGTACCCTTGCCGGAAAACCCGTTGCAGTCATGCAGGGACGTATTCACCACTATGAGGGCTATTCCTATGAGGAGGTCAGCTATGCGGTGCGGGTGCTCCGCCTGCTGGGGTGTGATACCCTGTTTGTCACCAATGCCGCCGGCGGTGTCAACCTTCGCTTCGATGCGGGGGATATTATGCTGATTACCGATCAAATTAAAATCTTTATGGAATCCCCCCTGCGTGGGGAGAATCTGCCTGAGTTTGGGGTGCGGTTCCCCGATTGCAGCCATTTGTATACCCCAAGACTTCAGACGATTGCCAAGCAGCAGGCACGCAGCTTGGATCTGGACCTGAAGGAGGGCGTATATATGTACTTCCCCGGTCCGCAGTATGAGACACCGGCGGAAATCCGTATGGCACGCACCTTGGGTGCCGATGCCGTCGGGATGTCCACCGCACCCGAGGTGATCGTCGCCGCCCACAGCGGGATGGAGGTTTTGGGCTTTTCCCTGATTTCCAATATGGCGGCTGGGGTTTTGCCCAGAAAGCTGAGTGAGCAGGAGGTTCTGGACGCCGCCGCCGAAGCAAGAGAGCGATTCTCTGCGCTGGTGCTTGCCTGTCTGCATGAGGTGTGAGAAAATGACACAAACCACACTGCTGAAAAACTGCACCGCCCTGCTGATGGATGATATGGGCACGGTGCTGAAAAACGCCTATGTCGCCGTGGAGGGCGAAACGATTCGTTCCGTTGGGACGGAGCGCCCAACGGGGGACTTTGTAAACGAGGTGGACTGCGGCGGCAACGTCCTGATGCCCGGCTTCGTGAATGCCCACACGCATCTCCCCATGACGCTGATGCGGGGCTATGGCGGCGGCTGCGATCTGCAAACCTGGCTGACGCAGTATATTTTTCCGGCGGAGGATAAGCTCGATGCCCGTGCCGTGCGGGCAGGTACCCGTCTTGCGCTGGCAGAGCTGATTGCCGCCGGTGTCACCACGGTGGCAGATATGTATATGTTCTGTGATGAGATTGCCCAGGAGGTCGTACAAAGCGGCATTTCTGCCAATATCGCCCGTGGCAGTACGCTGTTTGCGCCGACCTTGGATGCAAAGACGTTTCCTGCCTTGGTGGAGACCCGCCGCTTGGCGGAAAGCTGGCATGGCTATGGAAATGGACAAATTATGGTTGACGTGAGCATCCATGGGGAGTATACTTCTCATCCTGCCCTTTGGCTGGCGATGGCGGACTATGCCAACGAGAAAAACCTAGGGATGCACGTTCACGTTTCCGAAACACAGACGGAGCAGTCCGCCTGCCTGGAGCGTTGGGGGGACACACCCATCCAAATCTTAGACCGCTATGGCGTGTGGGACACACGAGCCATTGCTGCCCACTGCGTCTTTACCACGGAGGCGGATTTTGCCATGATGGCGGACAAGGGCATTTCCTGCGTGCATAACCCCGTATCCAACCTGAAATTAGGCTCCGGGGTGGCACCTGTCCCCGCCATGAAGCAAGCGGGTGTGAACGTCTGCTTGGGGACGGACGGGGTGTCCTCGAATAACAATCACTCGATGTTTGAGGAAATGAAGCTGGCGGCTCTTTTGCCGTGCGGTCTGACCCATGATCCCTTGGCACTGTCTCCCCGTGAGGTCCTGCGGATGGCCACCCGTGACGGGGCAAGGGCACTGGGCAGAAGGACGGGGCAAATTGCGCCCGACTTCACCGCTGACCTGATTTTGGTCGATTTTGACCGCCCCCACCTCACGCCCTGCCACAGCGTGGAGGATCATCTGGTCTATTCCGCACAGGCCTCTGACGTTGTGATGAATATGGCACGGGGTCGCATCATATATCAGAACGGGGTCTATCACACGCTGGACTTGGAAGCTATTCGGGCAGAGGTCAAGAACTATGCCCTGCCGCTTTTATTCGGTGAATAAGCCTCCCTCGGGACGCTGCCGCTTGGAGGAAAACTATTTGAAACCATCATCCAAAAAAAACAACACCTTTTTCGGTGGAGCTGCTATCTTGGCGGTCAGTATCGCCATTGTAAAGATCATCGGTGCCCTGTATAAGATCCCCTTGGGGCGGATTTTGGGAGATGTGGGCTTCGGGCATTTCAATAATGCCTATGCCATTTATAATCTGCTGCTCATGATTTCCACCGCCGGTCTGCCCGTTGCCATGTCGAAGACCATTTCCGAGGCGAATGCCCTGCAACGGACTCGACAGGTGAATCGGGTGTTTCGGGTTGCCCTCACGACCTTTGTCATTTTGGGCAGCATCAGCAGCGCAGTCATGTTTGTCTTTGCTCAGCCCTTGGCGAATTTGCAGGGCGATAGTCTCGCCGCCCCTGCGGTGCGTGTGATGTCGCTGTCCTGCTTCTTCGTGTGTACCATGTCTGCCTATCGTGGCTATGCCCAAGGGCATTCCGACATGGTGCCTACGGCGGTTTCGCAGGTCTTGGAGGCCATCACCAAGCTGACCGTTGGCTTGGCACTGGCGTGGTATCTGCTCTATTTGGGCTTCGGCAGCGAATTTTCAGCCGCCGGTGCCATTGGGGGCGTCACCGCCAGTGGCTTTGTGTCGCTGGTCTATTTGATGTTCCGCCACCACCGACGCAACAAGCCCGTGCAAAGCCTTGCCGAGGAGGATCGCCCCGATTCCTCCGGCAGGATTTTAAAGGCGCTTGCCGTCATCGCCATTCCCATCACCCTCAGCTCGTCGGTTGTGCCGATTACCACCTATCTGGATACCGTGCAGGTGCAGAATTTGCTGCAAAGCGCTTTGGGCTATCCCGAGGAATTGGCGGTCAGCTTGTATGGCTGCTATCAGAAGGCGGTTACCATCTATAACCTGCCCTCCGCCTTTATGGTCTCCCTGACTGCCTGCATCGTACCGGCAGTTTCTGCCTGCCTGACCAAAAAGGATCGGCTTGGAGCGGGTAAGATTGCGGAATCCGCGCTGCGAGTGGGTGCCCTGCTTGCCCTGCCTGCGGGCGTGGGACTCGCGGTGCTGTCCGCTCCTATCATTCAAATGCTCTATCCCGAGACCAACCAAGAGGTGGCAAGCTTCTGCCTGTTTATTTTGGGCATCGCTTCTGCATTTGTCTGTATGATGCTGCTGGGCAACGCCATTTTGCAGGCAAACGGGCGGGCCGGTCTGCCCATTTGGTTCATTGCCATCGGCAGTGCAGCCAAGCTGGCCGTGAACTTCGTTCTGGTGCAGATTCCGTCCATCGGCATCAAGGGTGCCCCTGTGGGCACGCTGGTTTGCTTCGTTTTGGTTTCTGCCATGGAGCTGATTGCCATTAAAAAAGTCACGCCGCATCCGCCGCGCTATTTGCGTGTGTTTTTCAAGCCGGCAATTGCCGCTGCCATTATGGGCGGCGCAGTTTGGGCGGTCTACGGGCTGCTTGCCGGGCTGGTGGGGAATGCATTGAGTGTGCTGGTCTCCATCGTTGTGGGCGGTACCATCTATGCCATTCTGGTCTTGGTGCTGCGGATTGTCTCGAAGGATGATCTGTCGCTGATGCCCAAGGGCGATAAAATTGCCAAGCTGCTGCGGAT
The DNA here is from genome assembly GCA_964420085.1 of uncultured Ruminiclostridium sp. Taxonomy (GTDB): domain Bacteria; phylum Bacillota; class Clostridia; order Oscillospirales; family Oscillospiraceae; genus Evtepia. The sequence goes on along the minus strand of CAYQRI010000048.1, from coordinate 4,468 downwards.
TCAGTAAGCAAAAGAAAAGAGAGTACTATGGTAGAGTTTACACAAAAGGATACCTACGGCATGGAGGATTTGCGGGAAATTGTCCGCCTGCTCCGTGCGCCCGGGGGCTGCCCCTGGGATCGAGAACAGACCCATGAGAGCATCCGGCGCAACTTCATTGAGGAAGCCTATGAGGTGGCAGAAGCCATCGACGAGGGCAGTCCTGCCCATATGCAGGAGGAGCTTGGAGATGTTTTGCTTCAGGTTCTCTTTCATGCCTCCATTGAGGAGGATGCGGGACGGTTTAATCTGGATGACGTCGCCGACGGCATTTGCAAGAAGCTGATTTTTCGGCATCCTCATGTCTTTGCCCAAACGAGGACGGAGAGCGTGGATGAGGTGCTGGTGAGCTGGGAGGAGCAAAAACGGCTGGAAAAGGGACAGGAGACCACCACCCAAGCCTTAGACAGTGTGGCACGGTCGCTCCCCGGGCTTTGGCGTGCGGATAAAATCCAAGCCAAGGCCGCCAAGGCGGGCTTTGAGTGGCGGGATGTGGACGCTGCCGTCGCCAAATTGGAAGAGGAAGTGGGCGAATTAAAGGTCGCCATTCGTGAGCAAAGCAACATCGAGGAGGAACTGGGTGACCTGCTCTTTGCGGCAGTGAAGGTCGCTCGATTTTGTGCGGTAGACCCTGAAACCGCCTTGGGGAAAACGTGCGAGAAGTTCATCCGTCGCTTTGGCGGGGTAGAACGTGCCGTTACCGCACAGGGTAAGGTGATGGAGTCCGTGCCGGTGGAGCAGCTCATGGAGCTTTGGAACGCCTTGAAGGAAACAGAGAAGGGAAAAGGAAACGATGAATAAGACAGAACTGATTTTAAGCATTGCGGAGGAGACGGGATTTTCCCGTAAGAACGTGGAAATCGGCATCAATGCCGCTATTGAACATATGACCCGTGCTTTGGTGCGGCAGGAGAAGGTACAAATCGCAGGCTTTGGTGCCTTTGAGACAAAGGTGCGGGGCGAGCGGATGGGACGCAACCCCAAGACGGGCGAGAGCGTCCCGATTCCTGCCAGCAAGGTGCCCGTATTTAAGGCAGGCAAGGCGTTGAAGGATACGGTGGACAAGGGATAAGCGGCGAGCCGTCCCGGCCGCCGAAGGCGGCTGTTAATTTCGAGATCGTTTGGTTGTGCGTCAATGGAGGTTTGTTCCCAAGGGAGAAGTGGGTTTTGTCCTGCCCCTTTGTAGGGGAGGCGGCTCTGCCCCTCCCGCCGGGCGAAGCCCGCTCTTAATTTCGAGATCGT
>CAYQRI010000048.1:0-3087 GCA_964420085.1 uncultured Ruminiclostridium sp. | reverse complement strand
GGAGGCGGCTCTGCCCCTCCCGCCGGGCGAAGCCCGCTCTTAATTTCGAGATCGTATGGTTGTGCGTCAATGGAGGTTTGTTCCCAAAGGAAAAGTGGGTTTTGCCCTGACCCCTGTAGGGGCGAACTGCGTTCGCCCGCTTTTCCAAGCCACAGGTCAGGTAACCCTCTCCCTCTGTAGGGGAGCGCCGCCCGTGGCAGATGAAACAAACCACGTCGCCCTTGGGCAAAAAAGTCGGGCAACCCACAATTGACGGGATACATTCCGTTTCGGGAAACAATGTGATATATATATATATAAAAATATATTGACATCTGGTTTGAATTGCAGTATAATACCAAACCAATAAATTGTTATGCTGGCGCATTGCTGAATATGTAAAAGGGAGGTGTCGAGTGTGTTTTCAGAATGGATTAAAGATGTGCAGTCGACTGCAACGAAGCAAGACCCCGTTGCAGTAGCAAAAGAATTGCGCAGTCAGATAAAGGACTATGACACCAATAGACCCGTACCAATTATAGACATTGTGAAGCAAATGGGCTTTGTGATAAAAATTGCAGACGAATTGCCGAACGATGACAGCGGCGTGATTATAATTGATCCTGAATTGAATGATATCATAGGAAACAGCAAATGCGTACTGATTAGCGGAAAAATTAAATACGGCAAAAGAAGATTTGTCTTAGCACATGAGATCGGTCATTATTTGTTTGATTTTGATGGTACAAACAAGTCTCGCTATGTTCATAATTTTGTTCGGAGCTATAATAAGTGCTCCACAGAGGACCCCGCAGAGCAAAAGGTCAATCAATTTGCAGCAGAGCTATTGATGCCGCAGGATATATTTGTGCGTGAATATAAAAAGCTGAAAGCAAGCGGGTCGCTGTCCTTGACAGACGTCATCATAAAGCTATCTGAGTTTTTTGAAACGACGACAAAATCAGTCGAAATGAGAATAGCCGAATTGAAGCTATAAAAGAGAGTTATATATGACGAATGAAACGCATGATTTGGATTGTGATGCGCCTTCCGGAATCGAATCCCCGTTGGATCGATATGCGTCTGTTTTTCAAAAAAATAATTTGCACGATGTCAATGATGAAGACGATTTTAAAAAGATAAAGCAACGTAGCTGGAAAGAACACGCCGAGCAGTATACAGAGCTTCTAACCAATTATGTCGAGAATTCAAAAAAGACCCTTAGGGCAAAGAGAATGCAAAAGGTGTGCTTCTTTTGGGTTTCTGTGGTCATTCTTTTGATTACGGTGATCGCTTCTGTGCTTATTATTTATAGGGTTTCCACGGGGGACAGCGAGACAATAGATAAAATACTCAATATCATCCCGCCGCTGCTCACCTTCCTTACCCCGTTGTTTGTGATTCCCAACCTGATTGCCAAATATTTATTTGACACAAAAGAGGAAGAACATATGATTGAAATTGTAAAGCAGATCATCAATCACGATGACCATTCTATGGACGGGTCAAAATAAAGAATCGGACGATAACGGGGCAAAAAGGGCAACTTGTAGACGAAAAAAGCACCCTCTGCTGTGGATTTTTATGCCACAGCAGAGGGTGCCTTTTGTTTGTCGTCAGCGGAGCCGCTTATGATAGAGCCGAGCGGATAGAAACACCGAGCCAAGATTCACGCCCATGCTGCCCAGCAGGGCAAGGAGCAACGGGAGAAGGAGCGAAGGATTTTGCAGCTCTGTGAAAAAGAAGATGCCCACACCAATGACCAAGCTTGCAATCATTGTGACAGCAATTGCGCCAGATTCCGCACTATTGGTGAATAGAACCGGCAGACTAACTCCCTGTGCGGCAAGGGCTGTCGCAGCGGTCAATAGCAAATAGAGCAGAGTCTCAGGCACTGTGGTTTTGGCGACGAGCAGCAGAGCTGCCGCATAGAACAAGAGAGAATAGAGCAGAAGAAACCAGAAAACAATATATTTGCTGAAAACAAGGCTTCTGGTCGAATAGGGAAGCATCATCGCAAGCTGCTCCCACCCACATTTTTCGTCAGCACTTAGGAGATTGATCGAGCCAACGATTATGACAAGAACAATGAAGTACAGTGTATAAGAAGAGGTCGGAGCGACCAAACAGAAGATAGGCACCACAAAAAGGTAGTATTTTTCGTTCCGCCAAAAGAGTATCATGTCCTTATAGAGCAGAGCCTTCAAGTTGGTTCACCCCCCTCGTGCTTTTCGATATTGCTTTTCCGATACAAATACAGAGCCGCCGCACACGACAACACAAAGGAGTAGGATCCCGACCAAAGGGGCAAAGCCGGATAGACCCAAGGCAGTGACCACAGGGAACAATCCGAAGCCAACCCCGCCTGCTACTGCCATGACGATAATCATAGCCAGCCGCCCCTTCTCTACGCCGAAGCGGAACAGAACTGGGTAATACAGTCCTTGCAGCAGCAGAGCGACAGATAAAAACAGCGTGAGCTGGAAGAGAGAATCCTGTCCGAAGCGATGGGTTGGGCTTGCTATGATAAGACCTACAGCATAAAAAATCAAGGTATAACCCAAAACCAGCCAGCCGCAGACGTATTTGCTGAAAACAAGGCTTCTGGTCGAATAGGGGAGCATTCCGGCAAAGGTATCCCACTTACTGCGTTCATCAAAAGAGAGGAGACTCACGGGCGTTAGAATGGAAATATACAGAGCAAAAAACACGGTAAAGACGTCATAGGACGAGGTGAATAGACAAAATAGCGGCACCATGACTAAGACGATCTTCATCTGCTTCAGCAGAATGCAAAGGTCTTTATAGAGAAGTCCCTTCATTGTGCATCCCCTCCTTGTACCAAAAATAGAATGATATCCTCTAGGGTCGTGTGCTCGGTGGCAAAGTCGGAGGGAATGCGGCTCCGCCGCACCAAGGCACGGGTTGCATATTTTTCGTGCCGAACGCCGGCCACCGCCGATTTGTCCAGCTCGTCAAACTGCTCTCGAGAGAGGGTCACCACGGCGTATTCCTCCAACAGTACGTCTTTATCCTCCAGAAGGACAAGCTTCCCCTTGTGCAAAAAGGCGATGGTGTCGCAGATTTTTTCCAAGTCACTGACAATGT
>CAYQRI010000047.1:0-13040 GCA_964420085.1 uncultured Ruminiclostridium sp. | reverse complement strand
AGGCTTCGGCGGAGTGATAGGGCACACCGCACATGGGGGTTCGCTGTTCGGGCGGTTTATTGCGGTCACGGGTGGTGAGGGTAAGGTTGAGCTCTTGGGCGGCGGTTTTGGCGTCGTCGTCGAACATTTCGTAAAAGTCACCCAGCCGGAAAAAGAGGAGACTGTCGGGATGCTGTTCCTTGAGGGCAAGGTATTGTTTTTTCATGGGTGTCAGTTCAGTCATAAGCATTGTCCTTTTCTATGGTTCCCTGGCGTGTGTAGGGGCGGATTCCATATCCGCCCGATTCGTCACCGGTGCCCGCCCCTATGGTCGGGTTCAGGCTCGCCGCCTGTCACGGTTCGCACGTCCCACTACTCGTGGATCTAAGCCACTCCAATTGCGTGAGAAAGCAAACAAATCCCCTTCGGGGCTTTCTTTGTTTCGTTTCCCTCTGTAGGGGCGACCTTCGGTCGTCCACTTTTACACGCCTTTGTTGCCTTTGGGCAACCATGCGTATTGACCTACAGCCGTACGAACTCGAAATTAGGAGCGGCCCTCGGCCGCCTTAGCCCACGGTGGGACGGCTCACCGCTTCGCCGCCTGTCACGGTTCGCACGTCCCACTACTCGTGGATCTAAGCCACTCCAATTGCGTGAGAAAGCAAACAAATCCCCTTCGGGGCTTTCTTTGTTTCGTTTCCCTCTGTAGGGGCGACCTTCGGTCGTCCACTTTTACACGCCTTTGTTGCCTTTGGGCAACCATGCGTATTGACCTACAGCCGTACGAACTCGAAATTAGGAGCGGCCCTCGGCCGCCTTAGCCCACGGTGGGACGGCTTACCGCTTCGCCAAACAGCGCCCAAGTAGAAGCCCCCGTGATTTTGGCAAATTGATAGCTGCCGACAAGGGAAGTGTCCCCCTGCAAATGGATGAGTCGTCCACCCTCGGTGCGGGCGGTGAGTACGCCGTCACTTCCGACCCCGTCCACCAGACAGCGGAGGGTTTTTCCGAGATACGCCTGATGCTTTTCGGCGGAAATCTCATTTTGCCGTTGCAAAAGACGCTGGAAGTTTTCGCTCTTTTGCTCCTTGGGCATGGGGTCGGGCAGGAGACTGGCGGGCGTGCCCTTGCGGGGGGAATAGATAAAGGTAAACAGAGCGTCATAGCGGACTTCCTCGATGAGGGAGAGGGTTTCCTCAAATTCTGCTTGGGTTTCCCCGGGAAATCCCACAATGACATCAGAGGTCAAAACGATGTGGGGGATTTTATGGCGCAGTTCGGCAATGAGGGCAAGATACTGCTCCCGTGTATAGCGGCGATTCATGGCGTCGAGCACCCGACTGCTGCCGGACTGGAAGGGCAGGTGGAGGGCGGGCGCAATTTTCTCACAGCGAGCCATGGTTTCGAACAGACGGGGAGAGGCATCCTTGGGGTGGCTGGTCATAAAGCGTAGCAGGAAGTCGCCCTCCAGGGCATTGACCTGCTCCAAAAGCCAAGAAAAATCGAGGTCTGCGGACAAATCCTTGCCGTAGGAGTTTACATTCTGTCCCAAGAGGGTAATTTCCTTGTAGCCCTCCTGCGCAAGCTGGCGCACTTCGTTTAAGATATCCTCAGGCTGACGGCTCCGCTCTCTGCCGCGGACATAGGGTACGATGCAATAGGTACAGAAATTGTTGCAGCCGTACATGATGGAGACCCAAGCCTTGATGCCGTCCTGCCGCACGACGGGGATGCCCTCTGCCACAGCGCCGGGCACGTCGTCGGTGGCAAAGACCCGTTTGTCTGTTTGCAGGCGTTGGAGGAGCAGGGCGGGGAACTGCCAAAGGAGCTGGGGACCGAAGACCAAATCGACATAGGGGAAGGAGCGGCGGAGGCGTTCGGCGACGTGTTCTTGACGAGCCATACAGCCGCAGACCACGATTTTCTGATCGGGGTGGCGGCGTTTGGTATGGGAGAGTGCGCCGACGTTGCCGAAGACACGCTGTTCGGCGTGTTCCCGAATGGCGCAGGTATTGAGGAGCACGAGATCGGCACCCTCCTCAGTATCGGAGAGGGTATAGCCCATACGGTTGAGGTAGCCGCGCAGGCGCTCGGAATCGGCTTCGTTTTGCTGACAGCCGTAGGTATCGACAAAGGCATATTTCACACCCGGACGGCGGTCTAACAGGGCGTGGATTTCGTCGCAGAGAGCGAGCTGGTGCTCGACCTCCGCCGGCGAGATGGTGACGGTTTTGCTCACGGTAAAGTTCCTCCGGGTGTTGGATTTTCTAATCATACAGAAAATGAGATAAGAATACAGGGTGAAGTATAGCACAATACCCCTTCCATTTCAACAGGCCGCCGAAGGCGGCTTTTAATCTCGAGATCGTTTGGTAGTGGTTGAATGCACTTTGCCGCCCAAGGGGGGAATTGATTTACAATCAACCCAATACTGGGAACATAGGTTGATTGAATCGTAAAGGTGCGAACACGAATTAAGAGCGGGCTTCGCCCGCCTGTTACGGTTCGCACGTCCCGCTGCTCACGGCTCTAAGCCCCTCCGACTGCACAGAAAGCTGCGAAAATCCCCTGGGGGGATTCCCTCCGCTTTCTGCTCCGCTCCGGGTCTTAGCCCGTGGCGGGACGGCTCACCGCTTCGCCCGCCGGGCGAATGCGGGACGATGTGGGCATCGTCCCCTACCAATCCCGCACCACCACACCGTGGTTCGTAGGGGCGGATACCTTATCCGCCCGGCTACTTCATACCGGGTACATACGCCAATTGCACCTCAAACGTGCGTACTCGAGCCAGAAGCGGTGCTCCGCCGCCGGGGAAAAAATAGAGCGACTGGTGGCAGAGGTGCAACCAATCGCTCTATTTTGTAAAGGGCACAATGTCATTGGGTGTACAGCCAATAATGGTGCAAAGCTTTTCCAATGCAAGCATTGTGATAGTCTTGTTCGTTTTGAGTGAGTCCAGCGTTTTGTGATCTATCCCTTGCTTTAGCGGTTGATGCTGTGTAACACTGTTTTGCTCCATTGTCCGCCACAGAGGGCTGTAAATATTGAAGGATAAGTGTCACATGTTTGCTTAAAAGCGTGGTTCTATGAGAAAAATACCACACAGCATTTTGTATGCCACAAGCTGATTTTCAGCGTAGCGGGACACGATTCTGCACCATAGCTCAATTCTGTTTTCAGAAATAAATGGCACATTCCAGAATTCAAGTAATGTACGTTCGTCAGCGTTTAGTATTGTCTGTTTAATAAGGTCAGCATTCTTCTGAATGCGTCCGAACGCTGCCGGCGCTTTGTTAAAGATGCCTTGTGCTGTTTGAACATCAACCTGCCCACCTGCGGAAAATTGGTCTCGTATGTTGGTATTTACAATGCTACAATGTGTAGCTAGCCATAAGGCATATCTTTGATACTTTGTAGGACTTCGCCCTAATATTTCAGGGAAAAAGGCATACCCTTGAACAGTATAATGGTTCTTTTGTTCTGCGGTCAAGGTTGTCCAAAGCCTAATAATTGGCGGGGCGGCGATTTCTTCAATATCAGCGTCAGCCGCCCACCAAAGACTTTCGCCGGGTTTCAGCCTGCTTTTATAGTATTTTGAAACAGGCGCAACGGGGTTGTCCATAAGGCGTAATTCATCATAGGCAATGCCCATTTTATCAAATATTGTTTCGCCAGAGTTCAATTGCATATCGATCTGATAGCGGGGGTAATGCGTTACAGAAATTCCAGATAAACATTCCTCATATGGTCTGCTCATAAACTGGACAGGGCTTCCCAACTTGCCAAATGTCAAAAAAATGCGCGCAACATTTTGGTCACGGGTTGACTCCAGTATACTGCTGCCGATTGATTTCCAATGGTTTTTAATTGTACTTTTTACTTCAATGCCATAAAAGCGGCTTGCTACAATATCAGGAAATGATGCCCCAGACACCAACTCAAAAGATTGATCAAAGGGGGTATTTCTTGCACAGCGACACAATGCCTCATATACATCTGTTTCAAGGGCTGTACTATTTCTTTTGGAATAATACTCTTGCCGACCAACAGCTTCTTTATTGAGCAATGCGTCTGTATTGCGCATTAGGCTACGGAATTCTTCCATAGACGGCTTGCTGTTTTCTGCAACAATCATGGTTATTAACCCCCTATAAAATAGTTGCTCCAGTTTTCTTCTATACGGCTTGCAATGTTGTATGCAAGGACACAAGGTACAGCGTTTCCGATTATTTTATATGCGTCACTGGAAGATACAGAAACAGTATCGCCTTTTTTAGGAATAATGAATTGATAGTCATCGGGAAAGGTTTGAATGCGGGCGCACTCGCGAATCGTTAGTCTGCGTTCATCCAAACCTGTATGTAATTCCTCTGTATGCGTGCCGCCGTGTTCTGCGCTTAAACGCCTAAATTCAATGTTGCCGTGGTGCTCAGAACGGATTGTCGGTGCAATGGTATGTAGTCTAACCTCTGTTTGTCCTTGGCAATGCTTGCCCATATATTTGGCTTTTGAATATTTCTTTTGTGATAAATCAACGGCCTGTTCAGGCTCTTCAAGCCCAATAAAAGCTTCAGCCGTTGTAACTGGGGCAAGCAAATTTTCACTTTTTGGGATGGTAAAGGCATGAGTAGGTGCGGGGTATGGATCATATTCGGGAGGAATTATCTTGCTTGTGAATGCTTTCATAGCTTCGGGTGTTAATGCAGATTTCTTAAAGCCAAAGAAAATAACACGCTCTCTTGATTGGGGAACGCCATAGTCTGCGGCATGAAGTACTTTAGCTGGCAGTACAATATACCCACCGTCCGCTGCCTTTGCAAAATCATGCTCAATGATTTCTTTTACATCTTCAAGGTTCGTCAGCCCTTTTACATTTTCTGCAATAAACAAAGACGGCTTTGTTATTGTAATAACGTCGCGCATCCACATATACAGCTGCCCTCGATTCTCCGCAGAGGGTTCGCCATCTTCAAGTATTCCTCCGGTATGGCTCTTTTTCGAATGAAAGCCGTTTCGCTTCCCAGCAACAGAAAAATCTTGACATGGAAAACCGCCAGTTACAACATCAATATGATCAGGAAAAACGCTTTCGCCTGCTTTTGCTCGTTTTACTAAATCAACAACGCTGTCTAGGTGATAGATACTATTTGCGTTTGCATTGCGTTTAGAAAAATAAGAAGTCCATGCCGCCTTTGCGTCAGGGCGTATATCATTCGCAAAAACAGTTTGAAACATAGTTTTGCGAACAGTGACCCATTCGCCGTTTTCTTCGGCAATCCATTCTGGGTGCATGGTGCTATTGATTGAACGGCGCAAGCAGGTAAATGCGCCCTCAAAACCTATATCCATACCGCCGCACCCCGAAAATAATGACAACACATTCATTTTATGAACTGCCCCTTTTTCTGATAGTATTTCCACAATATCGTCGAGGTTGCAGTTCAATGACAAACAAATCTTTGCAAGACTTGCCATTGAAATGGGTTCACCCTTGCCCATTTTGGCAAGTATGTTGGTGCTGATACCGACTCGCTTTCGCATTTCCGTTTTTGTAATGTTACGGTCTATAAGCAATTTCCATAACCTGTTGTAGCTATATATCATGAGCAAAAGCCCTCTCGCACAAAAAATATAATGACAGATTATAGCACAAAATGGCATAAGATACAACATAATGTCATGATTTCGTGATATATGGAACATGACGTTTCATAAAGAGTTACAATACAGCGTCAAGTCCTCCTTCGATCGCCTTTACGAATGTGAGATTTTCCTGTAGAATAGAGGGGAGAAAGGAGGCGGCACCCATGCCTAAGGATTTATTATTTCCCGGAACCATACTCTCCCTGCACCGCAAGGCGGTGGATACCCTCTTAACCGCTGCCGATAGCGATGCCGCCCTGCTCTATCTCTGCCTTGCCGCAGAGAAAAACAGTAGCATTTTAAAATGGAACCCCGCCCGTCTGGAGGCGGCACAGACTGCCCTTATCACATTAAAGCTGATAGACGCAGAAACCCCCGTGCGACCCGAGCCGCCGCAAAAGCTACAGGTGGAGGCTCCGCCCGACTATGACCGTACCGACATTACCCTCGCCCTGCAAAATGAAAAGGGCTTTGCCGCCCTGTTGCCCGAGGTCGAACGTCTTTTGGGGAAAGCGCTGTCCCCCTTTGAGCTGAAGCTCCTGTTTACGATCTACGATTACCTTGGCCTGCCACCAGAGGTCATTTTAGTTCTGGTGGGCTGGTGCGTCGAGGAAGCCACCCAAAAATATGGGGCCGGTCGCAGACCGACGCTGACATCTATTAAAAATGAAGCCCACCGCTGGCAAAGGGCGGGGGTGGATAGCTTGGATACCGCCGATGCTCATGTGCGCCGTCTGACCGAGGAGAGCAACCGTTCCATGCAGATTATGGAGCTGGTCGGCATTCGGGGCAGAAGACCCGTGGAGGGCGAGCGGAATTATTTGAAGCAATGGATCAACCTGCAATTTACGGACGATGTCCTACAGCTTGCCTATGAAAAAACCCTGTTCCAGCTCCAAAAATTCAGCTGGAGCTATATGAACAGCATCCTCACCAGCTGGAAAAAGCAAGGGCTGACCACCGTGCGTGAGATTGAAGCAGGGGAGAATAAACGTAAGCCCAGCTTCCTGCGTCAAATGACCAATCATGCACAGCCTGTCGTGCCGTCGGACGATATCGGCCGCATGATGGCAGAGGCGGCACAATACCCAAACAAGGAGGGCTAATGGATGGGCTATAGTCAAGATATCCTGCTGCGTGCCGAACGGCGGCTGAAGCAGGCACAGCAAACCCACGCCGAAGAACAGGCGGTCAGACAGCAGAGTATTTATCGCAGTCTGCCCCGCACCAGAGAGATTCGGCAGGAGCTGCGGCAGACCGCCCCCCGCATCCTTGCGCTATCCCTGCGAAAGGGCGTGGAGCAGAGCACGGCCTTGGAGGCGCTGCGCAAAGCAAACCTTGCGTTGCAGGAGGAGGAAAAAGCCCTGCTCACGAAGGCGGGGTATCCAGAAAATGCCTTGGACGAAACCCCGTTTTGTCCAAGGTGCAACGACCGTGGCTTCAAAGGCTCGGTGATGTGCACCTGCCTGAAAAGCTTCTGTCAGGAGGAGCAGATTAAAAGCCTATCCTCCCTGCTCAACTTGGGGGAGCAGTCGTTTCAAAATTTTCGGCTGGACTATTATGACCGTCAGCTCTGGCCGAATTTTGGACGTTCGCCCCGTGAGAACATGGAGTTTATTTTAAACACCTGCCGCAGCTATGCCGAGTTCTTTGGGCAGTATCCTCATCGTAATTTATTTTTAAATGGAAGCCCCGGCTTGGGCAAGACGTTCCTCTCCGCCTGTATCGCTCGTGTGGTGTCGGAGCGTGGCTTTTCGGTGGTGTATGATACGGCAGCGACGGTGTTTTCCCGCTTTGAGACCAGAAAGTTTGCCAAAAACAGCGAGGAGATCCGTCAAGCGGAGCTGGATACCCAGCGGTATCTGACCTGTGACCTGCTGATTCTGGACGATTTGGGCAGCGAATTTACCACGCCCTTTGTGCAGTCGGCATTGTATGAAATATTAAACACCCGACTGATGGAGGGGCGGCGGACGGTGATCTCGTCCAACTTGAATTTGGAGGGGATTCGCAGCCGCTATTCCCCGCAGGTCGCCTCGAGGCTGGAGGGAGAATACCTTCTGATGGCATTCTTCGGGCAGGATATCCGCCTTCTAAAAAAACAGAAGCGGTGAGGCGGGCGAAGCCCGCATTTAATCTCGAGTTCGTAGGTTTGTGCTACAATCTAGTTATGTACCCAAGGGGGGAGTTGTTTCACCCTCCTGTTTATACCGGGCACATCAGTAAATTGGATAGCAAACGACGCATTCTCGAATGAACAGCGGGCTTTGCCCGCCCGCCATTTTTTTACAGGAAGGATTTTGTTTTCTGTCGAATTGTGCTATACTTCAGAATTAGAAACCACCACGCAAATAGGGAGGAAAAAAACATGGCAAATCGAGTGACCATTCATATTCATAACACAGACTATCGTATCGTGGCAGAAGAAAGCGAAGCCTATATCCAGGGCTGTGCCGCCCTCGTGGAGGAAGCCTTGGAGGAGGCCCTGAAGGGCCCCCGTATTTCTATGGCAGATGCCGCCGTTATGGCCGCAATGAACATGGCAGACCGCTATGGCAAGGAGAAGCAGACCGCCGATCATCTGCGGCTCCAGCTCAAGGAGCTTTCCGACGAGAATACGCAGCTTGCCAAGGAGCTTGCCGAAAAGCGGAAGGAAGCCAGACGCAGTGCCCGTACAGAAAAGACCCAGGGTGACGACTGATGGAGCTGCTTGCTCCCGCCGGCTCCCCCGAAGCCCTGCAAGCCGCCCTCCAAGCGGGTGCGGATGCCGTCTATTTGGGCTATGGTGACCTCAATGCCCGCCGCAACGCCAAGAACTTTTCCCGGGAAGAATTGGCGTTGGCGGTGGGCGATTGCCATTTGCGGGGACGTAAGGTCTATCTGACGCTGAACACCCTGCTGCATACCAGAGAATTGGAAACGGCACAGGAGACCGCACGGCTTGCCAACGAGTTGGGGGTGGATGCGGTTTTGGTGCAGGATTTGGGCGTGGCCAAGCTGCTGCGTGCCACCTGCCCCGACCTGCCGCTCCACGCCTCCACACAAATGACCGTACACAATCTGGACGGGATCAAGGCGTGTGCAGACTTGGGCATGGAGCGTGTGGTGCTCTCCCGAGAATTGTCGAAGCAGGCGATTGCCGACCTCTGTGCCAAGTCGCCCGTGGAGTTGGAAATTTTCGTCCACGGTGCCTTGTGTATGTGCTATAGCGGACAGTGCTATCTCTCCGCCGTGCTGGGCGGACGCAGTGGGAACAGAGGGCTTTGCGCCCAGCCCTGCCGTTTGGCGTATCGCTTTGCCGACGAAAAAACGGCGGGCTATCCGCTCTCGCTGAAGGATTTGTCCTTGGCGGGACACTTACGGGAATTGGAAGACATGGGGGTTGCCTGCCTGAAAATTGAGGGACGTATGAAGCGTCCCGAATATGTCTCCGTGGTGACGGGGATCTATGCCGCCGCTCTGCGGGAGAAGCGGGAGCCGACGGCAGAGGAGACTCAAAACCTGACCGCCGCCTTTTCCCGACAGGGCTTTACACAGGGCTACTATCAGGACAAAACAGATGCGGCGATGTTCGGCACCCGAACAGAGGGGGATACGACCGCCCTGTTTGCCCGTGCGAGACAGGCGTATCTGAATAAGGAGCAGGGCACCGTGCCAATCTCCCTTGCGATTGAGGTGCAGGAAGCGATGCCCCTCACCGTGACGGCATGGGACAGCGAAGGACGCACGGCACAGGCCGAAGGGGACTGCCCCCAGCCTGCGCACAAGCGTGCAGTGACAGAGGATCAGCTCAAGACCCAGCTCATGAAAACGGGGGGCACCGTGTATCGAGCCGAAGTGGTACAGGCGGTGGTGGAGGATGGCTTATCCGTGCCGCTTTCGGCGGTCAATGCCCTGCGCCGCACGGTGCTGGAGGAGCTGACACGGCTGCGCCGTCTGCCGCCCGTCCGCCGCACCCAGCCCTTTGTCCTGCCGCAGCGGGAGAAGGGAACGCAGACCCCGCCGCAGTATTCCGTTTCGCTGCATCGAGCGGCACAGCTTTCGGATGCTCTCTTGGAGCAGGCACCTGTCCTTGTCTATTTGCCAGTGACGGAGTGGGAGAAGCATTCGGCTCGCCTGACGGCTTGGGTTGCCGCATATCCTCAGACGAAATTCGGGGTGATTTTTCCACGGGTTGCGTGGGAGAAAGAGCGTCCCGAGCTGGAACGGGGGCTTGCCGCCGCCAAGGCAGCGGGCGCAACAGAGGCGCTGTTGGGGCAGATCGGCTGGCTGTCCTTGGCGCAGTCGTACGGGCTGACGCCCCGTGGTGACTACGGCTTGGGGCTGCTGAATGATCTGACTGCCCACGAGCTCAGGCGCATGGGCTTTGCCTCAGCGACGGCTTCGTTTGAATTGCGGCTTGCTCAGCTTCGAGATTTATCCAAGCCCCTTGCGACAGAGGCGCTTTTATATGGTCGCTTGCCGCTGATGCTGATGGAGCACTGTATTTTGAAGAATCGTGGCAAGGGCTGTCACTGTCAGGAGAAGCCGCAGAGCCTGCGGGACCGCAAGGGCGAGAATTTTCCGGTGGAGTCTGCGTTTGGCTGTCGAAACGAGCTGTTTAATGCGAAGGTTTTGTGGCTGGTTGATAAAAAGAAGGACTGGTCACAGGTGGGACTGACCTATGGGCGGCTTGCCTTTTTGCGGGAATCTGCAAAGGACTGTGCGGACGTTTTGCGTGCGTATCGCACAGGCGAGGGCGAACCCCCCGCAGACTTCACACGAGGACTGTATTATCGTGGCGTAGAATAAGAAGCCCGCTCTTAATCTCGAGATCGTTGGGTTGTGCGTGAATCTACTTTCCTTCCCAAGGGGGAGTGGTGCGTTTTGTCCGCCCACGGGGCGGGGACGGGGGTTGCGGCGACTGCGGTCGCCGAAGGACGTCGCCCTACCCGGGCGGGGTTTGTCCGCTTTCTACGGAGAAAGCGGTGCCCCGCCCGGGTAGGGCGAAACCCTCAGGCGGTCGAAGACCGCCGTCGTCCCCGCCGCATGGGTGGATAAACTCCCGTCCCCCGCAGGGGAAAGTAGGACTCGATACCGGGAACATCAGTATATTGAATATCAAACATCGCATTCACGAATTAAAAGCGGGCTTTGCCCGCCGCCCGCCGCCCAACGGCGAGATTCGATGGAAAAAACGGAGGAAAAGGATGAAAATAGTGTTGGCGTCCCAGTCACCCAGACGGCGAGAGCTTTTGTCGGTGATGGGACTGGAATTTAAAATCAAGTCACCGGATATCAACGAAGAAGCGTGGCAAGGACTCGGCGCAGAAGCCATGGTGCAGACCCTCTCGCTGGAAAAGGCACGTCACATCGCCCGACAGGAGGATGCCGAAACCATCGTCATCGGTGCCGATACCGTGGTGGTGCAGGACGGAACGATTTTGGGCAAGCCCACCTCCCCAAGCGAGGCGGAGGAAATGCTCCGCCGTCTGTCCGGACGTACGCATTGGGTCTATACCGGCGTGACCGTCTGCCAAGGCGAGCGGACACTCACCGCTGTGGAGCAAACGGCAGTGACCTTCCGTCCGCTCACCCAAGCAGAGGTGGCCGCCTATGTCCAGACCGGCGAGCCGATGGATAAGGCAGGAGCCTATGGCATCCAAGGCAAGGGCGGACTGCTGGTTTCGGGCATTCAGGGCGACTATAGCAATGTAGTCGGGTTGCCCATCTGCCGCTTGGGGCAAATGCTGCGTCAGTTTGGGCTGGACTGCCTTTCCTCCGGTGACTTTGCTCGGTGATTTGCCGGGAAAGGATATGCCGTGAACCGTAGCTTTCGTAAAAAATGGATCAAGGTATTGGCTGTGGCCATTTCTCTCTGCCTGATGCTGACTGCACTGACGGTGCTGTTTGGCGGGCTGTGGGAGAAACTGCCACAGCCCTTTTTGCACCTTTTTTCCTCTGTTTCGCAGACAATCGACAAAGGAAAGGCGTATTTTGAGGGAAAAGAGCGCTTGCAGGCGGAAAATAAAGCCTTGCGTGAGGAAGTGGGTGCGCTGCGCCGCGCATCGGGTCAGGCGGAATTGGCGGTGGCGGAAAACGAGCGTCTGCGCCGTTTGTTGGACTTCACCCAAGAACAGCCGAAGCTGAAGCTGCTGCCCGCTTGGGTGGTCGGTCGGGTACCGAATGTGTGGCAGTCGGCGGTGCATTTAGACAAGGGTGAGGCAGATGGCATCACGGTGGGACAATGCGTGATTGACGAGGGCGGTGCGCTGGTCGGACGCATTACGCAGACGGGTGCGCACGGCAGTGAGCTTTCACTGCTCTGTGACCCTGCCTTTCAGCTGGCAGGACAGGGGAGCCGTTCGGAGGTTTTGGGACTTTTGGAAGGGAGCTTGGAGGGGATGCCCAAGGATGAGGTATCCTTCACGGGACTGCATGGCGAGGTCGCCTTGGGCGAACAAATTGTGACCTTTGCGGAGGGGGAGAGCTATCCCTCTGGTCTGGTTGTGGGTGCAGTGACGGCGGTGACTGAGGAGCCGGGCGGACTCACGAAGATTTTCCACGTTACACCGACAGCGGCGTTGGATCGTCTGGGTCAGGTTTTCGTGGTGACGGCGTTTGGAGCGTGAAAAAATGGTGTATGCTTGGATGGTAGGTGCAATTTTATGGGAGGGGCTGTTTCCGCTGACGCTTTGGGGAACCTGCCCCTCCATTCTGCCTGTGTTGGTTTGCCTGACGGGCTTGCGGCACGGCGCAGAAAAGGGGGCTTGGGCGGGTCTCGTTTGTGGAATTCTCCTGATGCTTTGTGGAGAACTATCCCCGAATGTGGTACTGCTGACGCTTTTGGGTGGGATATCGGGCGAGGTTTCCCACAATCTGCACGGGACTTGGGGAAAGTGCCTGATCGCAGCCGCCTTTTTGTTGGGCTATACCCTGCTGTGTGTTGTGGTACAGTGGATTGGTGGCGCAGGACTTTGGGCGCCGTTCGCCGTTGCGGTTCCGTCGCTTGTGTTTATGACGTTGACTATACCGCTTGGATATGTTCTGGTTCGCAAATGAAGACCCCGGCGGCTGAGAGCCGCTCCTAATTCGAGTTCGACCCTTTGTGATTTAATCGACCTATCTTCCCGGTATTGGGTTGCTTGTAAATCAATTCCCTCCTCGGGAACAAAAGTGCATGAACGCACAATCAAACGATCTCGAAATTAACAGCCGCCTTCGGCGGCCGGGACGATGTGGGCATCGTCCCCTACAAAATCCGCAACACCACACCGTGGTTTGTAGGGGCGAACTGTGTTCGCCCGGCGGGCGAAGCCCGCTTTTGATTCGAGATCGTACCTTTGAGGTTCAATCCATGTATGTTCCCGGTATTGAGTGGTTCGCCTGCTGTTTTTATCCAAAGTTAATGCCGGGCATATCAGTCCATTGAAGCGCAA
>CAYQRI010000046.1:0-13406 GCA_964420085.1 uncultured Ruminiclostridium sp. | reverse complement strand
TCGGCAACCCTACGATTCCTAATTTCATGTATCTCTACCTCTCCTTATTGTGTAATGGTCTTGGATGCTCGCTCAGGGGTTTCCAAGCCATTTTAAACTTGTTTCTTGCGGAAGCGTACCAACCCTTTCAAGGAAGACCTTCCATGCAGTATGAAGCATTTTACCACAATGGTGCTTGTTTCTCAAGTGGCCATTTTATTCGCTCCACGGAAATCGTTTTCCCTGTCATCCTGAGCGCAGCGAAGGATGACATACGAGGGGTAAATGCAGAATAACGCATCAAATTGATTTCCGTGTTATCACCCGAGCATGGCAGCCATGCAACAGGCGAGGTATGACAGGTCCGTTTCCTGTCATACCTCGCCTGTTCGAAATAAAGCCTAAGTACTCCGACACAGCAGAGACCGCAGCTTAGGAATGGTGACATGCCTCATCTGTCAGGGGTGTTCCCCAAGCGTCTGTGATGATCTTTGTGATCTCGGTGTTTTCGATGAGACCCGTGACCCGCTCATTTCCCGGGAGATAAGAATACAGCACCACATCCTCTCCCGTGTGTCCCACCGTAGTCCAGCCGATGTTGCAGCGTTTGGAGAGCATCGAACCCAAGGCAGCCATATCATCATTGGTGGCTTTCAGTGGGGTAGATGGGATCTCCCGCACACGCTGCAGCTCTGCTGGCGTGGGGTCAGGGATGCCATACAGCTTCAGCACCTCTACTGCGTCTTTCCCCTGAGAAAGCAGCTCTATGGCTCCCCTGGAGGTGATCTGTGCGCCGGTCAGCGGGGCGATGATGTCTTTCAAGGGGTAGGAGGAATAGGTATCGTCACTGGCTGCGCTTCCAATCGAAAGTCCGCCCGTGCCGTGATCCTCCAGAATGAGCACCATGGTGTCGTTGCGCCCTTGGGCGAAGGTCACCGCCGTTTTCACCGCCTCATCAAAGGCAGTAAACTCCGATACCACCGAAGCAGGATCGTTGTTATGGGCGCCCCAGTCCACCTTAGAGCCTTCCACCATCAGAAAAAAGCCTTTTTCATTCTGGTTAAGCAAGGAGATTGCCTTGTCAGTCATCTCTGCCAGCGTGGGTTCTTCGGGTGCCAAAAGGGAGCGGTCACGGTCATAGGCCATAGCATCGGGCGCAAACAAGCCGTAGACCTTGGGCTTCTGGCAGTCCTTCAACTCTGCACCGGTGGTCAGGTAGTCGTAGCCCTTGCCCGTCAGCTCCGCAATCAAATCCCGCCCGTCGGCACGGTTTTGCATATATTGGGCACCGCCACCCAAAACCACATCCACATCGCCTTCCAGCATTTGTGCGGCGATGTCCTCATAGTCACTGCGGTCGGTGGTGTGCGCCACAAAATCTGCCGGAGTGGCGTGCTGGACATTGACCGTCACGGCAAGCCCCGTACTTTTGCCCATAGACTCCGCCAGCTCCAGCACCGTGGCATGGGGGGTGCCGTCCGGCCCCACACCGACATATTTGTCGTTGGTTTTATAGCCGGTCGAAATTGCCGTACTGCCCGGTGCACTGTCGGTGATGGCGCCGAGCATACCGTCGGCATTTTCCCAGTAGGTACGAACCAGTCCACTGGTCAGCGGGTCTACGTTCAACCGCACTGCGGGATCAAAGGTACCGCTTTCCTTGTCGTAGGCTTTGCACCAGCGGGTTAGGGTAGAAACGCCCACGGAGGTGCCGTCACTGATCATCACGATCACATTTTTGATGGTCGGTGCTTCCGTCGTCCCCCCACTTTTGGGCTGACCGCAGGCAGATAGCCCAACGAGCAGAGCGACCACTACCACAAGCGCAAGCTTGGTTTTTAGATTTCTTTTCATCTTATCGAAGCCTTCCTTTCTTTTTGACACACAGAGTACACGGGAAAATCAAAGGGTGCAGCGCACATCCCCCTAATCTCACGCCGTTTTGTGGGCATAAGACAAATAATAGTAGCCCATGGCTGGCAGATAATAAATCCCCTCTACGTCCGTTTGCTCCATAAAAATCCAAGACGGGAAATAAATTGGTGCGATGGCACAGTCCGCGAGCAAAATGTCCTCTGCCCTGTGCAGTGCCTGCATACGCTCTGCACGATTCTCGGCACGATATGCCTCCTGCATGGCCTGGTCATAGGCGGGGCTGTTGTAGGTCAGCGACATGGTAGAGCCATTTGCCACGAAGGAATCCAAAAAGGCTGCGGGGTCCATGTAGTCAATATACCACGATTGATAACAGAGCTGGAAATCGCCATGTCTTTTTCTCGAGTAAAAGGTGTCGCTGGATACCTTTTGAATCCCAATGTCTACCCCAAGCACCTCTTTCCACATTTTTACAAGCTGCTCTGCCGGTTGAATAGAGATCGGCGTATCCAAGCAGAGATACTGGGTAATAGGAAAGCCCTTCCCCTCAGGATAGCCCGCCTCAGCCAGAAGACTCTGCGCCTTACGGCAGTTTTCGGCATAGTCCTCGGGGGCGATGCTGTAATAGTCGCCCCCGACCTCACGGAAGCTTTTTTCTGGGTCTGCGTCGGTCAGTCCATCTGCCACATAGGCACCCGCCGGAGTAGCGCCTACAACCTGATCGGCCATTGCATTTCGGTCGATGGCAAGGGAAAACGCTTGTCGCACACGGGCATCCTGAAAGGGCGCAGCAAGGGTGTTGAATTTGATCATTTTCACGCCAATGGCATCCATCCGCTTAAACTGATCGTTCTTCAAATCGTCCTTGGTGAGGTCGTCGGGAGTCACCGTGTTAAACTGAATGTTGCCGCTGTTGAACAGCGAAACCGCCTCATTGGAGTCCTCGTGTGTTTGGAAAACCAGCGTCTCAGGCCCCAGCTTTTCATAGTCGTAGTAGCGTGGGTTTGCAGTCAGGGTGATCTCAACCCCAGGCTCCCACGCTGAAAGGACAAACGGCCCGTTGCTGATACAGGTTTCGGGCTGGCTCCCCCAGTCTTCGCCATACTGTTCAATGAGGTCGGCTCTCACGGGGTACGTTGCAGGAAAGGCACATAGCTCCAGAAAATAGTCACACGGTGTGGAGAGCTTAACCTCAAACACCTTGTCGTTCAATGCCTGAATCCCAAGCGTCGATGGGGCGGCTGCGCCGTTTAAAACATCGGGGGCATTGACAATAAAGGAGAAAAATTCGTCGTAATAGGCATCGGTTGCGGGGTCAAAGAGGCGGTGCCATGCCTTGAGAAAATCGTCGGCTGTAACAGCTTGCCCGTCCGACCAGTAGATATCGTCCCGCAGGGTAAAGGTATAGGTCAGCCCGTCCTCGCTGATGTCATAGGACTTGGCCTGACCGCAGGTCAGCTTACCCACACCCGTTCCGTCATCGACGTATTTCATCAGTCCCTCAAAAATGTGCTGTGTCACTGGGATGGTATTGAGCTCTGTGGCATATACGGGGTCCACGGAGCTTGGTGCGCCACCCAAGGCCACGTTCAAGGTGTCGGCGTCTTTGCTCTGGTCACCCTTGCCTCCACAGGCGACGAGGGTGACCAGAAGCGACGCTGCCACGCAGAGCGAAAGCACACGCAGCGCAATGTGTGGGATACCGTGTTTTTTGGTTGTCATAAGCCTCTCCTTTTCCTACTCAGTTCTTCTTTGCTGGGGCGTGGTGATTGCCTCCGTACGCACCTCTTTCGTTACTTCGCACTTGACGTCGTCGCCTTGAGCCCTTCCATCGCATCGGCGGAATAGCTCACAAAGCTGGCGGTTCCATCGGTGTAAGGTGCGCTCAGGGTAATGCCCTCGGCGGTCGGCTGAAATGCGTCATCGCCCCAGCATTCAATCCAGAAAACCAGATCAACCTTACCGCTCTCCAGTGCGGACAGGCGAGCAGGGGCATCCAGCTGGATAATTTCGAAGTTACAGCCGGTTTTCTCGGCAATGGCATTTAAGAGCGCAACGTTGAAGCCCGCAGGCGTTCCGTCCGCTGCTACATAGTCCATGGGGGGCATATCACCGGTGATGGCGACAACATGGGTTTCGCCGCCCTCGTTTTTGACGAGCTTGTTCTGGGTGGGCTCTCCGGTGGCACCCGTGATGTAGTCGGCAACGAGCTGATCCATGGTGCCGTCGGCTCTCAAGGCATTGATGGCGCTGTTGAGTTCCTCGATCAATTTGCTATCGGCAGTGCGGGCGGCCATGTGGTAATGATTCACGGCATTGCCCTCTATAGACAGTAGCTTGTCATCCTGAGAGATCAGATACTTTGCTACACTGGTTGGGACTCCGATTGCATCCACACGCCCGGCACTCAATTCCAGCAGCATGGTACTCAGAGAGGTAAACTCTTTGAATTCACGCCCTCCGACAGGCTTTCTTTGTTGCTCCCAATGCTTGCGTGCATCCACTTCCACACTGTTTTGTTCCAACGCACCAACCACGATGTTCTCCTTCGCCGTGGATGTGGTAGATTCCGGCTTATCCTCCGTCGTGGGCTTGCTCCCGCAGGCAGTCAGGGCGGTACAGAGGGTCAGGGCAGCGAGCGTAATCGCCAATGCTTTTTTCACATTCATGCTGCATTCTCCTTTTTATAGCGTAATGATGATTTAATTACTCCTGTCGTGATAGACGCAAGAAATGTCCTTGGCTACCTCTTGAAGGACGGTCACACCCAGATTGGTTTTTTATGTCCTGTGTCTTTTTCGTTATTTCGCACTTGACTTCGTCGCCTTGACCCCTTCAATGGCATCGGCCGAATAGCTCACAAAGCTGGAGGTTGCATCGGTGTAAGGTGTGCTCAGGGTAATGCCCTCGGCGGTCGGTTCAAATGTGTCATCGCCCCAGCATTCAATCCAGAAAATCAGATCAACCTTACCGCTCTCCAGTGCGGACAGGCGGGCAGCGGCATCCATCTGGATGATTTCGAAGTTACAGCCGGTTTTCTCGGCAATGGCATTTAAGAGAGCCACATTAAAGCCCGCAGGCGTTCCGTCCGCTGCTACATAGTCCATGGGGGGCATATCACCGGTGATGGCGACAACATGGGTTTCGCCGCCCTCGTTTTTGACGAGCTTGTTCTGGGTGGGCTCTCCGGTGGCACCCGTGATGTAGTCGGCAACGAGCTGATCCATGGTGCCGTCGGCTCTCAAGCCATTGATGGCGCTGTTGAGCTCCTCGATCAATTTGCTGTCGGCGGTGCGGGCGGCCATATGGTAGTGGTTGGAGGCATTGCCCTCCACGGACAATAGCTTGTCATCCTGAGACATCAGATAGTTTGCCACACTGGTTGGGACTCTGATGGTATCCACACGCCCGGCGCTCAATTCCAGCAGCATGGTATTCAGCGAGGTAAACTCTTTGTATTCACGCCCTCCCATAGGCTTTCTTTGCTGCTCCCAATGCTTGCGCACATCCGCTTCCACACTGTTTTGCTCCAACGCACCAACCACGAGGTTCTCCTTTGCCGTGGCTGTGGTACTCGATTCGGACTTATCCTCTGTCTTGGGCTTGCTGCCGCAGGCAGTCAGGGCGGTACAGAGGGTCAGGGCGGCGATGGTAATCGCCAATGCTTTTTTCACGTTCATGTTGCATCCTCCTTTTTTATAGCGTAATGATGATTTGATTGATCCCGTCGTGATAGGCGCAGGAAATGTCCTTGGCTACCTTGTTGAGGATGGTCACGCCCAGATGGGTTTCCTCATCCTCAGGGGCGGAAAACGGATTATATTCATCGCCGGCGCAGTGCAGTGCCAACAGAATGGACTGATCCGCCTCGCTGTAGCTGATATTGACCTCCATCTGCACTGGGGCGGTTTCGGGTACCGCACCGGTCAGCATTTCATAAATCAATTCCTCGGCGCAAAGCTGCAAGCGGTGGGCGAATTTCTCTCCGATGCCGTATTTCTCGGCAAATCGTTGGATACCGCCCTGTAGCTGCATGAGGTCGAAATTACGGTCATCGATTTTTTGAGAGAAGTATGTCAGCTTTTGGATAAACGCTTTTGTTTTGGGTCGCTTGGGATGGTCGAAAATTTCTGGCGGTGTCCCCTGCTCGTAAATACCGTGCTCGTCCAGATAGAGGATTCGAGTACCCACCTCCCGCGCAAACGACATTTCGTGGGTGACAATCAGCATGGTCATGCCACGCTTGGCGAGCATTCGCATGGTCGCCAGCACCTCGCCCACCATGGTGGGGTCTAAGGCGGAGGTCGGTTCGTCAAAGAGCATGATTTTCGGCTCCATGGCAAGGCAGCGGGCGATGGCAACCCGTTGCTTTTGCCCGCCGGATAGGACGCCCGGCATGGTATGCTTTCGGCTTTCCAATCCGACCATTTGCAGCAGCTCCGCCGCCTTCTGCTCTGCTTCGGGTTTGGATAGCCCCCGCAGGTGGGTGGGTGCCAAGGTGAGAT
Source organism: uncultured Ruminiclostridium sp. (assembly GCA_964420085.1). Taxonomy (GTDB): domain Bacteria; phylum Bacillota; class Clostridia; order Oscillospirales; family Oscillospiraceae; genus Evtepia. The sequence goes on along the minus strand of CAYQRI010000046.1, from coordinate 7,047 downwards.
TTTCCAGCACGTCCATGTGTTCAAAGAGGTGAAAGCCTTGATACACCATCCCCATTTTCTGACGGATACGGTTCACATCGGCACCCTTGGCGGTAATCTCGTCACCGTCGATGCAAATACGTCCTTCGTTCGGTGTTTCCAAGAGATCCAAGGAGCGCAACAGCACACTTTTTCCGCAGCCGGAGCCGCCGATGATGACAATGCGCTCCCCCTCCTCCACGCTGAAGGAGACATCCCGCAGCACGTCCAAGGAGCCGAAGGACTTAGAAAGGTGTTCCACTTGAATGATACTCATTGTACCGCCCTCCGTTCCGCTTTTTTCTTGGCGATGCGATCCGACACCGCAAAGACACCATAGCAGAGATAGGCCAGGCCCAGATAGAGGGCGATGCCCACCAAAATCATAAAGAGGGGCTGCATGGTGCGACTACCGATGTTGTTGATCACACGGGTCAGGTCAGTGATGGTGACATAGCCCACAACACTGGTCCACTGGATGAGATTGACCAAGGTCGATTGATAAGTAGGCTTGGCGATTTTCACCGCTTGGGGCAGGGAGATGAGCCGAAACGCCTGCCACTTAGAAAATCCCAATGTCCGTGCTGCCTCCGCCTGCATTTTATCGGTGGCGGAAAATGCTGCACGAAAGCACTCTGCTGTATGGGCAGAAACATTCAACGAAAATGCCGCCACAGCAATGAGCGGGGCAGAGAGGTCACTTTGGGCAAAGACGACGTAGTACATCAGCATCAGCAGAAGCAGCACGGGACTGCCCCGCAGCACAGCAATATAGACACCTGCACACCCCCGCACCAGCGGGTTTTTTTGCATTCTGGCTGCACAGATCAGCGCCCCCAGTGCCGTGCCGATGAAAATGGAGAGCAGTGAAATTTCCACCGTCACCCAAAGCCCCTTCAGGATGGTCAGATAGGAGCCGCCCTCAATCAAGGTTTTGTAAAAAATATCGGAAAAGGTCATGGAACCCCCGCTTTCTCATGGTTTTTATATAGAATGCCGGACAGCGCCGGCGTATGGATTGTCTGCGGCAACGGAATTCCTCGGCAAACTGTTGCGGGTCACCGCATTGCGATTTTCTCTTTTTTCTATTTGCTGGTGCATTCCTCCATTCTCAATGCCTCGCTTCCACTATGTGCGCTTACTCCAATCACTCCCCCTTGCATATTTCTGTCCGTAGGGTATCATAAAAAAGAAGAGCGCACGCATTTCATGCAAAAAAGACTTTCATTTATGCTTAATGTTTAGGATCTGTGAAAATTTTCCTCTTGACAAAGAAAAAAAACACTTCGCCTCACAGCGTCAGACAAAGCGGAATATTTCCTATGTCCGGCGATAATTTTCTGCAAATTCTGTACACGCCTTTCTTTTTATGGTATCCTGTTCTCCATAAAAAGGAACTTACTCAACGCGTGTTTTTTGCGCTGCGCTGACAGAAAAAACACCACGCCGCTTTCGGTTTCCATATCGAAGCGTTGCGATCCCATCCGAATGTTCGAAAAGGAGTCCTCACGATGAACCGCAAGATATTCCGAAACGCCAGCATCGAGCGGGTGTCCTCACCGGAACAACTGAACGATTATATTAAGGTTTCCCGTCCCGGTGTGTGGCTGATTTTGGCGGCGGTCATTGTTCTGCTCGTTGGCGTGTGCGTCTGGGGCATCTATGGCAAGCTGACCACCACGCAGGAGGCCATGACTGTGGTGCAGGACGGCATCGCCACCTGCTATGTCACCCCCGAGACGGCACAAAGTCTCAAAACGGGCATGGAGGTTCGTCTGGAAGGTCACACGGGTCATATCACCGCCGTCGCCTCCACCCCCATGGCGCTCAGTGCCGACTTTGATCCCTATGCACTGTATCTCAGTGGACAAGCGGTGGGCGACTGGGTCATTCCCGTCACGACGGATCTTGCCGCACCGGACGGCTCGTACCTTTCTGAGATTGTTTTAGAATCCATTTCCCCCATCTTTTTCGTACTGAATTGAGGCGACGCATGAGAAAACATACCTACAAAAGTCCGGTTGAACAAGGGGTTGCCAAGGTGCCCATCGTCATGCAGCTGGAAGCGTTGGAATGTGGTGCGGCGAGCCTAGCCATGATACTGGCTTATTATGAAAAGTGGGTGCCGCTGGAGCAGGTGCGGCTGGACTGCGGCGTTTCCAGAGACGGCTCCAAAGCGTCCAACGTCTTAAAAGCGGCACGACGCTATGGTCTGGAAGCGCAAGGCTACCGCTATGAGCCGGAGCAGCTCAAGGCACACGGCAGCTTCCCTTGCATTGTCCACTGGAACTTCAACCACTTTGTGGTGCTAAACGGGTTCAAGGGTGGCAAAGCCTACTTAAACGACCCCGCCAAAGGGGCGTACAGCGTTTCCATGGAGCACTTTGACAAAGCCTTCACGGGTGTATGTATCTTCTTTGCTCCGGGCGAAGACTTTGAGCCGGGCGGCAAACCCAAGAGCACCTGGCGCTTTATCCGGAAACGCATGATCGGCACCGGTGCGGCGGTGACCTTTGTCGCACTCACCACAGCCATCACCTCCCTGCTTGGAATGCTGAACCCTGTCTTTTCCCGGATATTTCTGGACAGGCTGCTCACAGGGAAAAATCCGGAGTGGTTCCTCCCCTTCCTGCTTGCTCTCTCACTGCTCACCGTTGTGAGCCTAGTGGTTGCATGGGTGCAGGCGGTGTATACCTTAAAGCTAAACGGAAAGCTGGCCATCGTCGCCAATTCCTCTTTCCTATGGCACATATTGCGTCTGCCGATGCACTTTTTCTCTCAACGCATGGCGGGAGATATTGCCATGCGGCAGACGCTCAACGAGGGCATTGCCAATGCACTGATTTCCACCCTCGCACCGCTTGTCTTCCAGACCGTCATGGTGATTTTTTACTTGGCTGCCATGCTGCGCTATAGCCTCCTGCTTACGGCAGTGGGGCTGACCTCCATTTTCATCCATCTGGTTATGGCACGCATTCTCTCCAAAAAACGGGTGAATGTGATGCGTGTACAAATGCGTGATGAGGGAAAATTGGCAGGCTCCACCGTAGCAGGAATCGAGATGATCGAAACCATCAAAGCGAGCGGGGCCGAGAACGGTTTTTTTGAAAAATGGGCAGGCTATCAGGCCGCCGTCAATACCCAGACGGTAAAATTTTCTAATGTAAACCATTATCTGGGGCTCATCCCCACCTTGTTTTCTACACTGACCTCAACAGCAGTGCTTGTACTCGGCGTATATCTGACCCTGCAAGGAACCTTCACCATCGGTATGATTCTGGCGTTTCAGGGCTTTTTTCTGGGCTTTAGCACGCCCGCTCTATCCCTCATTGAGGCGGGGCAGTCCATCCAGGAAATGTGCACCAATATGGAACGCATTGAAGACGTCATGGAGTATCCCCCGGATGTCAACGACGAGAACGACTTGGACGAAACCGCAGAATATCGCAAGCTAACGGGCGAAGTCGTGATGCGTGACGTATCCTTCGGCTACTCTCCCCTTGCCGCACCGCTCATCACACACTTCGATCTGCATCTAAAGCCCGGCAGTCGTGTTGCGTTTGTGGGTGCCTCCGGTTGTGGGAAAAGCACATTATCCAAGCTGATTTCTGGGCTGTATCAGCCATGGAGCGGCGAAATTTTATTTGACGGCAAGCCTATAACGGAACTCAACCACAGTGTCTTCACCGGCTCGTTGGCGGTGGTGGATCAGGATACGATTCTCTTTGAAGACACGATTGCCAACAACATTAAGATGTGGGATACCTCCATTGCGGATTTCGAAGTCATCATGGCCGCTCGAGATGCCAGTCTCCATGAGGATATCATGGGCAGAGACGGCGGTTATTCCTACCGCCTGACAGAGGGCGGCAAGGATCTCTCCGGCGGACAGCGTCAGCGACTAGAAATTGCAAGGGTGTTGGCGCAAGACCCCACCATTCTCATTTTGGATGAGGCAACCTCTGCGCTGGACGCCAAAACCGAGTTTGACGTAGTGAATGCCATCAAAGACCGTGGCATTACCTGTATTGTGATTGCACACCGCTTATCCACCATTCGAGACTGCGATGAAATTGTGGTGATGGACAAGGGCAAGGTGGTGGAGCGGGGGACGCACGACGAATTATATGCAAAGGGTGGGGTGTATACCACACTCGTGTCCAACGAATAAGAGGAGGTGAAGACCCGTGGGCTGGTTTGACGAACAAATCAAGCAACGGATGCAGGCGGATAACGATGCCTTTTCCGATGCCTTCGCCTGTATGGCAGGGGTCGTGATGGGCAAGGGCGTCGAGGGTGCCTTGCTGAACGATCGACAGAAGGCCAAAAATGCGGTGGACGAAATTCTGCGGTTTTACCGTGTGAAGGCTGTGGAGTTGCCCGATGAACTGACAGACAGCAACGAGCAGCTGGAATACCTCCTGCGTCCCTCCGGCGTGATGCGTCGGACGGTGACGTTAGAGGGCGCATGGTACAAGGATGCCGTTGGTGCATTTTTGGGCACACTAAAAACCGGCGGTGTGGTTGCACTTCTCCCCCACGGGCTTTCCGGCTACACCTTTTTCGACTACGAAAGCGGCAAGCAAGTAAAGCTGACCCGTCAAACAGCGACGCTTTTAGAGCGGGAGGCCATCTACTTTTATAGACCGCTGCCGCCCAAAAAGCTTTCCATCCGTGACCTGCTGCGATATATTGCCGAAGCACTTTCTCCTGCGGATTATGCCATGGTGGGCATCGCCACCTTGGCTGTTACACTGTTGGGACTGCTTGCCCCAAAGCTGAACAACCTTCTTTTATCCCAGGTCATAGAAAGCGGCGAGCGCCAGCTCTTTTTTGCCGTGACCGTGATGCTGGCCGCCACCGGCATTGCAACGGTGCTGATTCACACGGTAAAAACCATTCTCTTGGAACGTCTGCAAAGCAAAAGCGGCACGGCGGTACAGGCGGCGGCCATGATGCGAGTGCTGTCGCTTCCCCCTTCGTTCTTCAAGCAATACAGCGCAGGCGAATTGTCCAACCGCACGCAAAGCATCAACACTCTGTGCACAATGTTGGGCGATGCGATCCTCAGCAGCGGGCTTACCTCGGTGTTTTCGCTGCTTTACATCACACAAATTTTCACCTATGCACCGGCGCTGGTGATTCCGTCTATTGCCATTACGCTGACAACGGCGCTCTTCACGGTGATTTCCACCTTTGCGCAAATGAAGCGCTTGCAGCGTATCATGGAGCTGGAGGCCAAGGAATCGGGTATGGTCTACTCTCTCATTACCGGTGTGCAAAAGCTCAAGCTATCCGGTGCGGAAAAGCGAGCTTTTTCCCGCTGGGCGGCGCTCTATTGCCAAAAAGCAAATCTCGCCTATAACCCGCCCTTGTTTTTGAAGCTGAACACCGTCATTGCCACCGCCATAACCTTGGTGGGCACCCTTGTTCTCTATTCTGCGGCGGTCAAAGCGGGGGTGAGCGTTTCGGACTATTTTGCCTTCAACGTGGCATACGGTATGGTATCGGGCGCCTTCCTCTCGCTTTCCGACATTGCCCTGACAGCCGCCAATATCAAGCCCATGGCGGAGATGGTCAAGCCAATTTTAGAAGCCGTACCCGAACTATCCACAGGCAAAAAAGTCCTCACCCGCATTTCAGGCGGCATTGAGCTGAACAATGTCTCCTTTCGCTACACCGAAGGTATGCCCCCCGTTGTGGATAACCTGTCGCTGAAAATCCGTCCCGGGCAGTATGTGGCGCTGGTGGGCAAAACCGGCTGTGGCAAAAGCACGCTCATGCGGCTGATGCTGGGCTTTGAGACCCCACAAAAGGGTGCCATTTACTACGACGGCAAGGATATTGCCACGGTGGATTTAAAATCTCTACGGCGAAAAATCGGGGTAGTCATGCAGGACGGCAAGCTCTTTTCCGGTGATATTTTCTCCAATATCACCATCTCCGCCCCATGGCTCACCATGGATGAAGCATGGGAAGCGGCAGAGCTTGCCGGGATTGCGGAGGACATTCGGGAGATGCCCATGGGGATGCACACGATGATTTCCGAGGGCAGCGGCGGTGTCTCGGGCGGACAGCGTCAGCGGCTGATGATTGCCCGGGCGGTGGCGCCCTAGCCCCGTTTACTGATGTTCGACGAGGCAACCTCTGCGCTGGATAATCTGACCCAGAAGACCGTTGCCGATTCGCTTGCCCGCTTAAATTGTACCCGCATCGTCATTGCTCACCGTCTCTCCACCATCCGTGCCTGCGACCGCATCATCGTGCTGGATGCAGGGAAGGTCATCGAGGACGGCAGCTATGACGCGTTAATTGAACAGAATGGCTACTTTGCTGCGCTTGTAGCAAGGCAACGGCTGGACAACACGCAATTTGTGGGTAAACCCACGGTATTTTAAGGAGGAACAAATCATGAAACACCAAAATGAAGATCTGACCCAACAAGGGGCAGCAAAGACGGATGCAGCCCCAACAAACGCCGCAGGTCAAGCACTCTCCGACGAGGAGCTGGACAACGTGTCCGGCGGGATGGTAAACGAGCTTCCCTCCACCGACAACCTAGCTGCTCCTATCACAAACCAGAAAAAACCGACACTAGAGTCTCCCTTGAATCGAGAAAATATTATTCTAGCACCATACAAGTAAAACAGGAGACTCGATAGGAGCGCCCCTGCGTGTCCGCCCCGACCAAACAGAAAGAGGAATCCGAATGAACGAAAAAAACACGAACAGCAGCCTCACCGCACAGCCCCCCGAGACCGCCGACGCAAACCGTCCAACCCCCACGGCTGAGAAGCTCACCATGGAGGATCTGGACAACGTATCCGGCGGGATGATAGCCAATAAAATCATGGGTTCCAACAAAAATTTGTAAACGCTTCATGAGGGACTGAACAAAAAAACCAAGGAACGCTTCTTTGAGCCTTCCTTGGTTTTTTTCCATACTGTAACATGAGTGACGGACCTCCCGCCCGCTCTGTTACTGTTGCTTTTGCCAATCGGCAGGATAGACAAAGTATAGAAATCTCG
>CAYQRI010000045.1:7183-13857 GCA_964420085.1 uncultured Ruminiclostridium sp. | reverse complement strand
TTCCTGTGCGGAAAGTGACCAGTCGCCATAGCCCGGGCTAAAGGGCGGTGTGAGATAGACCCCATCACCCAAGCCTTCCTGAAGGGTATGGCAGTATGCCGTCACCAAATCATCCAGCCAAACGGCACAGCACGCCTGCCCAATCGCCGCCTTTGCCATGCTTTGGGCACTCCAGCGGCGCAGCAGACGATCCGCCTCCGTACCAAGGGTAATCGCAAATAAAACGCCCTCGGTACAGTGGCGCAGATGCTGCGAAAGCGCCTGACTTTCTTCCCCAAAGCCACGAAGGGACAGTCGTTTCCCAAGCATTTTGGGCACGACTGTCCGCTCCAATTCCCATTCACAGGCTGCAATATCCCGTTCCGCTTCGGGGATGGGATGCTGGTTGGCACCAAGATACCGTGAAATTTCCCGTCGATCCAGTGGTTTCATCGCCCCAATACCTGCGAAAGACGTTCCGTCAGTGCCCGTGCCACATCCGGTTTATTCATTGTGTAAATGTGTACCCCACGAATGCCGTTGGCAACCAAATCTACGATTTGCTCCATCGCATAAACCACACCGGCCTGCTTCATGGCATCAGGTCTATCCCGAAATTTGTCTAAAATCATCCGAAAGCGGTTCGGCAGACTGCTGCCCGACAGCGCAAGAATGCGGGTCATCTGCGCAGCGTTTGCCACGGGCATAATCCCTGCAAGCACCGGAACCCGAACCCCCTCCTTCTGCGCCCGATAGAGAAAGCTATACAGCGTGCTGTTATCAAAAAACATCTGCGTCACAAGAAAATCTACGCCGCAATCCACCTTGTATTTCAGGTTGCGTAAATCCTGCGCCTGTCTTTTGCACTCCACATGACCCTCGGGATAGCACGCCGCCCCAATGGAAAAGCCGCCGCCAAAGTCCTTGATTTCACGGACAAGGTCACTGGCATAGCGGTAGTCCGTCTGCGGGGCACCCTCCAAGGGAAGATCCCCACGCAGCGCCAAAATATTACGGATACCCAACGCCTGCAAGCGGTGCAGCTCCTGCTGCACCTGTGCTCGATTGGAGGATACGCAGGTCAGGTGCGCCAAGGCGGGCACCCCCTGCTCCTCCACAAGCTTGGCAATTTCCGCCGTATAGGCAGAGGTGCCGCCCCCGGCGCCATAGGTGACGCTCATAAAATCAGGACGCAAGGCGGCAATCTGCTCCACCGCCGACCGCACCGTTTCAAAATCACTGTCCCGCTTGGGCGGAAATGCCTCAAAGGACAGAGTCACTTCCTTTTCTTCAAAAAGCTTTGTCACATTCATCGCTTGTATCCTCTCAAAAAGCAAAGGCTCAAGGCTCCACGGCTCCGAGCGCCTCGCCTTCAGACTCTCGACCGGCCAGACGGATTCCCGCCAGCGTGATGCCGCAAACAAACCAGAAAATGAGCATCACACGGGGGTAATTCCAGATATAATCCGCAATCCCGCAAAGCATCGTGCCCATTAGCGCAGCAACACCGCCTACAACCGTAAGGCGAACCACAGGATGACACGTTGCCTTGGACACTGCCTTCATACCTCGCTTGGCAGTCCCGAAGACACCGCCCAAAAAGGCAATCAGACCGAGCAGTCCCGTTTCACACCAGACCTGCAAATAGATGTTGTGGCAGTGGACAAAGCGGTCGTGACCATGAAACAGGTTGAGGTCAGAAATAGCAGCACGCACGGCATCGGTGCCCAAGCCGGCACCACGCAGGGGACGGATTTTGAGAAATTCACCCGCCGCCTGATAGAGCGGAAAGCGGCTGCTCGTTGACGTGTCGGAGGAATCGAAAATGGTTAGAATGCGGTTGAATATCGTGTCGGGCAAAAATGCCAGCCCTAAAACAGCGACAAAAATGCCAAACGGCACCAAATTCCGCTTCCAGAACAGGACAAACAGGAACGCTGCAAATGCCAAGCCGACCCAACCGGCACGGGAATAGGTCATTGCCATCGCCACACAGCCGGACATCGCGCCGAAAAAGCCCAAAAACCGTCCTGCCCAGCCCTTGCTGCACAGCATCAGTGCCACCGCCAGCGGAATAAGCATCAGCAGCACCTCACCGAAGGCATTGGGGTTTTCGTAAAACGAAAAAACACGACCCGGCATTCCCTTATTCAGGTTCATATCCACGAAGGAGGGATTGACCTCCACGCCCTGTATTCTTTGGTAAAACGCAAAGAGCGACATCACCAGCAGCGCAACAGAGGAAGCCGACAACAGACGGGAAAGCTGCTCCCAATGCTCCACGGTGCTCACCAGAATGAGTACACACAGCATACAGGTGAGGTGGAACACCAAAAACCGCTTCGACTGCGACGAGTAGACGGAAAGCGGCCACGCCACCATAACCAATCCGGCAAAGGCGACCAGCCACGGGCCAATCGACACCAAATCCAGGCGATAGCTTTTCTTCCGCATTCCCGCCATAACTGCCAAGACAATACACACGGCAAAGCCGAGGAAGCTATAGGAATTGCTCCACTGCTCATAGGGAATGACCATCACCAGCAGCATGAGCCATGCCACGGCCAGGGGTGTCTGCTCCACCACGGCGAAGCCGATTTGAGAAACCACACTGTGTTCAAAAACCGCCGTCCATTTTTGATAGAGCCACTGAAAAAAGCGGACAGGCAGGTTGATGATTGCCATAAGCACCGCACAGAGCACGCTATCCTGAAAGGCCTTGGAGAGGGTTCCCTCTCGCACCAAAGCGTGAACGATCCGGCTTTCCTTTGCGGCATTCCTCCAAAAAGCGGCGACTTTATGGGAAAGCGCCGCCAAAAGGCTCTCGTCGAATCGGCTTTTCAAAAACAGACACAACGGCATAAGCCAGCGACACAGCACGCTAGTTTGTACCACTTCCACGGGCAACACTCCTTTCTATTTTCAAGAAACCTCTGATTCAATCGCTTGAGCCACGGTTCTTCACCGCATAGAGCAGGGACAAAAGCATAAAGTGCTTCTTTCGCACCAAATCTGCCACCAGCTGTTTATTGCGTCCCAGATCTTGGGGGGCAATGGCTGCAATCGCCTGTGCCATTTCAGGTCGTCCGCAGAGCGCCTGCACCCGACGGCGTTTTTCTGCCAGTGAAGCGGGGTTTGTGCGGGCGAATTCATTGCCGATGGCGATGAGCAGCCCCGACCAGTTGGAATTTTCCTCCCAGAGCGGGCAGTCCTCCGCCAAGCCGTTTTTCTCCACCAAGGCTCGCTTTTGCTTCATAAATCGTGTAAAGGTCTGCATATAATCCGCCAAATAGCGGCGGGTGACGGATTGAGGATTTTGCAGGTAATAGTAGACGGATTCCTCCACCATAGCAAGCCGTTTGGCGTGGCAGAAATAGTCCAGCAAGAACAGCTCATCCTCCAAATAGGCTCCGTCAAAGGTGATGTGATGCGCCTGAATCAGTGCTTTGGAAAAGAGGAAGCGCCAAACAAAGCCATTGAGTACCTCACCGGGCTTACCCATCCGCTCGCCAACCAGACGGTTTATAATACCCGTCCGAATGTCCGACGGCGCATAGACACCGGCGGGCATGGCTCCCGGCTCCTTTTCGCCGTGTCCGTCTACCTCCATCCGCATATGCGCCCCGCCTGCGGTGTCCGCTTCGGCGGCCTTGAGGGCGTGATAGAGCAAGGAAAGCGCATCCGGCGGCAGCCAGTCATCGGAATCGGCAAAGGCAAGATAGTCGCCCCGTGCCTCCTGCATTCCTAAATTCCGTGCAGAGCTGACCCCGCCATTCTCCTTATGAAACACCCGAACCCTCGCATCCTCTGCGGCAATTTGATCACACAAAGCACCGCTTTGGTCGGGGGAGCCATCCTCAATGAGCAGCAGCTCAAGCTCTGAAAACGTCTGACTCAGGATGGATTCCGTACACTTTCGCAAGAAATCCTCCGCCCTATATACGGGCACAATCACCGAAATTTGCGGCATAGTCACCCTCCTTTGGTTTCATCAGCAGCAAGCAGCTTTCAATTCTGCGGCACGGTCGGTTTTTTCCCAAGAAACGCCCAAATCCTCCCGTCCCATATGCCCATAGGCAGCCAATTTCTGATAAATGGGACGCTGGAGCTGCAAGTCACGAATGATTGCCGTGGGTCTCAGGTCGAAGGTCTGACGGACAGCACGCTCCAAGACCTCATCGGAAACGGTACCCGTTCCAAAGGTATCCACCATGATGGAAACGGGATGCGCCACGCCGATGGCATAGGCAAGCTGAATTTGGCAGCGGCGTGCCAAGCCGGCAGCGACCACCGTTTTGGCGACCCAACGGGCGGCATAGGCAGCGGAGCGATCCACCTTAGTGGGGTCCTTGCCGGAGAAGGCACCGCCGCCGTGGGGAGCAGAGCCGCCATAGGTATCCACAATGATTTTACGTCCGGTGAGACCGGTATCACCCTGCGGGCCGCCGATGACAAAGCGTCCGGTGGGGTTCACATAGATTTTGGTATTCTCGTCCATCAGGTGGGCGGGAATGGTTTGTTGGATCACCAGCTCGATCATGTCCTTACGGATTTGCTCCAAGGTGACCTCGGGGCTGTGCTGCGTAGAAAGCACCACGGCATCCACACGGACGGGATGATTTTTCTCATCGTATTCCACCGTCACCTGTGTTTTGCCGTCGGGACGCAGATAGGAAACCTCGTTCTCCTTCCGCACCTCAGTCAGACGCTTGGCGAGCCTATGGGACAGAGAGATGGCCAGGGGCATCAGCTCCTCGGTTTCATCGCAGGCATAGCCAAACATCATGCCCTGATCTCCCGCACCGTTATCCAGCTCGGTTTCGCCCTCCTCCTTGGCTTCCAAGGAGCGATCCACGCCCATGGCAATGTCGGTGCTCTGCTCGTCGATGTTGGAGATGATCCCGCAGGTATCGCAGTCGAAGCCGTATTTCGCCCGATCATAGCCGATGCTGCGAATGACCTCTCGGGCAATTTTGGGGATATCAACATAGCAATTTGTGCTGATTTCACCCATAATATGAATGAGTCCCGTAGAGGCGGTGACTTCGCAGGCGACACGTCCCACGGGGTCTTTTTCTAAAATCGCATCCAAAACAGCGTCGGAAATTTGATCACAAATTTTATCGGGATGTCCCTCCGTCACGGATTCGGACGTAAAAAAACGATGGCTCATAGTAAGATTCCTCCTTGTCGTTTCCATGGTAAAGCTATAGTTTCTCTGCAAACAGGCTCACGCTTCTTCGGTGGACCAGCTATTCAAATAGCTTTCCTGCTCCTTTGTCAAAGTATCCAAGCCAAGTCCCAGCGCCGCCAGCTTGGCACGGCCGATTTCGTCGTCAATGCTGTCGGGGATGGGATAGACCTTATTTTCCAGCACCTTTTGCTTGGTCAGCCATTCCGCCGCCAGCGCCTGTACGGCAAAGGACATATCCATAATTTCAGCGGGATGCCCGTTTCCTGCCGCCAGATTCACCAAGCGACCCTCTGCCAGCACGTTGAGGGTGCGTCCGTCCGGCAGGGTATAGCCCACAATATTCTCCCGCCGCAAGGCGGACTCCACCGCCATTTCTCGGAGCTGGGCGACGTTGACCTCGCAATCAAAATGTCCGGCATTGGCGAGGAGGGCATTGTGCTTCATCGTGGCAAAATGCTGCTGGGTGATGACGTCCTTACAACCGGTGACGGTGACGAACACATCGCCCAAGGGGGCGGCCTGCGCCATGGTCATCACACGGAAGCCGTTCATGGTGGCATCCAGCGCCTTAAAGGGGTCCACCTCGGTGACAATCACGTTGGCACCCATGCCCGCAGCACGCATGGCAACGCCCTTGCCGCACCAGCCGTATCCGGCGACCACTACGGTTTTTCCCGCCACAACCAGATTCGTCGTATGCATGATGCCATCCCACACCGATTGACCGGTGCCGTATTTGTTGTCATAATAGTGCTTTGCCTTGGCATCGTTCACCGCCATCATGGGGCAGGGCAGAATGCCCGCCTTTGCCCGTGCCTTCAGGCGCAGAATGCCGGTGGTGGTTTCCTCACAGCCGCCTAAGAGGCAATCGGCATAGTCCTTGCACTTGCCGCCCAAAAGGTCGATGAGGTCGCCGCCGTCGTCGATGACGAGATGCGGATGGCAGCGCAGGGTTTCGATGAGGTGTGCTTCATACTCCGCATCGCTTACTCCGTGGATACCGAAGGTTTGCACACCCAGAGAGGCCAGTCCTGCCGCCACATCATCCTGTGTGGAGAGGGGATTGGAGCCGGTGAGATAAACCTCTGCCCCGCCCTTGGAAAGGACGTAGCCCAAATTGGCTGTTTTCGCTTCCAGATGGACAGAGACCGCCACACGCAGACCACGGAAGGGCTGTTCCTGCTCGAAGCGGGCTTCAATTTGAGAAAGGGCGGGCATAAATGCTCTCACCCAGTTAATTTTTCGCAGTCCTGCTTCTGCTAAGGACGGATCTTTGATGATACTCATTGCATTCTTTCCTTTTTTTCGTCGTTTTTGCTTTTTGGCATAAAATAAAAGGCTCCTATGCAAGGAAGCCTTTCTGTGCCGCACGGTGCCCCCTTATCGCTGTTAGCGGAACCACCTTGCTCTTTGTAAGCAGGTTGGTGTGGGGTCATAGAGCTAACTCTCTCGCCCACTCTTGATAATGTGCTCCTTATTCACTTATTGGGTTCGGAAGCAC
>CAYQRI010000045.1:0-7083 GCA_964420085.1 uncultured Ruminiclostridium sp. | reverse complement strand
TTCCAAAAAACGGGTACACTAAACTCATCTATTTTTACTGTAAGCTGCAAGGAGTGTTCTATACTCCCCCTATCAGTGATTCAAAGGAGGTCGTTTTTTTGCGTGCCATGCAACAATGGCTGGATCGCTTCTGTCTGAAGCATCCTCGTCTTAGCATCCCCGGTCTGATGCGATACATCGTGATCGGCAATGTTTTCATCTATCTGCTGAATATGTTCAGCTTTGGCGGAGGAAGTGCCGCTTCCGCCTTTTTTACCTTTGATGCCGCTGCCATCCTTCACGGTCAGATCTGGCGGCTGGTCACCTTTATCTTTGTCCCCTACTTCAGCTCCAATATTTTCTTCTTTGCCCTGTCCTTGTACTTCTATTACTTCATCGGCAACGCACTGGAACGGGAATGGGGCGCCAATAAATTCACCATTTTTTATGCCTTTGGTGTGCTTTTAAATATCGCCGTCGGGTTTCTCGTGGGCACGGCCTCCATGTACTATGTCAATATGTCCATGTTCTTTGCCTTCGCCACACTCTACCCCGATTTGCAGTTTTTGCTGTTTTTTATCATCCCGGTCAAAGCAAAATGGCTGGCGTGGTTCGATGCCGCCTACTTTGCCCTTGCTGTACTTCAATTCGTCCTAGCGGGACATTTCCTGCTTGCACTCATCCCCATCGTGGCTGTGCTCAACTACCTGCTGTTCTTCGCCTCCGATATCGGCAGTCAGGTCTCCTATTGGAAGCGCAAAGCCGCCTTCCGTGCGGGAACCCGTCCCAAGGCCGGACCAAAGGTGGTCAATTTTCATGATAAGGCAACCCAGTCAAAAAAGAACTACCTGCATAAATGTGCTGTCTGCGGAAAAACGGATGTGTCTGACCCGAATATGGAGTTTCGGTATTGCTCCCGCTGCAACGGCTACTATTGCTATTGCTCCGATCATATCAACAACCATATCCATATCCAATAAGGAAAGGAGCCAGAACAGCGATGACCGATCAAGAGCTCGTGGAAGCGGCCTTTGCCATGCTCCCCTTCTCCTATAGTCCCTATTCCCACTTCCCCGTGGGTGCGGCGCTGGAGGGCGAAAACGGAACCATTTACACAGGCTGCAACGTCGAAAATGCCGCCTATGGCTCCAGCATTTGTGCCGAGCGCACCGCCCTGCTGAAAGCCGTCAGCGAAGGCTGTCAGCGTTTCACCCGCTTGGCGATTGTCGGAAACGGCGACGATTTTTGTTGGCCCTGCGGTGCCTGTCGGCAGATGCTCCACGAATTTGCCCCCGATTTGACACTGCTGGTCGCCAAAGGGGATCATACCTTCGTGAAAAGCAATCTGCGTGCGCTTTTTCCGCACGGCTTTGATAGCGCCTCCTTGGGTCACGACTGAAACCAACCTCCAACAAACCAAAAACAAATCCGTGACAACTGCAAAAGAGCAGTCGCCACGGATTTGTTTTGTGGTAAACTAGGACGATCCAAAAAACATCAAGGATAGGAGCCAGAGAGAACTATGGATAGAATCCAACCCCGCAAAGGGTTTACTTTGGTTGAACTGATTGTTGTCATCGCCGTTTTGGCAATCTTGGCAGCGATTGCCGTGCCCTCTTTTAACGGCTTGATTCGGCACTCGGAGGAAGCGGTTTGTATCGCAAACAGAGAAACGCTCCTGCGACAGATCTACACAGAAGAGACTGTGTTGGGAAGACCGCTCACAAATGATGAAATAGATAACATCAAAAAAGAGCTGAGCGAGATATGCCCAAATGGCGGAACCATTCTCGTTTCCTCAGATGGCACACAAAGGAGCGTTTCCTGCTCAATACATACGGAGCAATCCGTAGCGGCCGATGCTGCGGGTAGGGTAATACAAAATTTCGAAACCCTAGATCCATCTCAATACACTTGGGGATTCAACAGCAAGCTATTTAAGGATTATTACGATAAGTTTGGAAAATGGGAAACTGTCCAAGTTGGCAACAACGTCTATTATGCAAAACCTTACTATAATGAATATACCAAGGAGATGGTTGTTTTTGCCAATACCATCTCAGAATACAAGGAAAATTGGACCGCAAACCTAATTTACCATAACAAAAAATGGTACCGCTACATAAACCAATACGGCAATCAGAATGCATCCATCAGCATCGTCAATTACGACTGGAAGACGCTTAACGACAGGATTACTGCCGAGGGCAGTCAACTTGTGCCTGTGGACATTGACACGCCTTAACTTCAACAAAACCCAACGCCGCAGCAACTGCTTTCGCAATCGTCACGGCGTTGGGTTTTTTAGACACTATATTGATTACATAGCCTCTTTTGCCTTAGTCTTTTGCCGTTAAGCGTGTCCCCGCATTTCCTGTCCTTCCGATTCTTCACGGAAGAGCAGGGTTACGCACCAAAGTGCGGAAATGCAAACAAGGATATACACCGTTCGGCTCAGAACGCTGGCGGAGCCGCCAAAGAGCGCCGCTACCATGTCCAGGCCGAAAATCCCGATGCCACCCCAGTTCAGTCCGCCAATGATGAGCAGTACCAAGGCGATTCTGTCCAGAACCTTCATAGCAAACCTCCCAAAGCACCACAAATATAAAGCAGTGCTCCTTTTGGATTTCCGAAGCCCGGCAAGAGGCGTTGCCCCTTCCGGTCTCCAAGGGTAGTATAACCCACAGCTCAGAAAGCATACAGGAAAAACCCGGAAATTTTTTCATTCCGTCGCTTCAAAAAAAGACCACGGCTCTGTTTGAGGGGGCGGAAGACGGAAGTCCAGCCTTTCCCCCGTGGTGGGATGCGTAAACGAAAGGTGACTCGACCATAGAGCGATCTGCCAATCGTCCGGGTCAGGATAGCTGCTGTATTTACGATCCCCGGCAAGCGGCATCCCACGGGCGGAAAACTGCACACGAATTTGATGGGTACGTCCTGTCTCCAATCGGATTTCCACCAAGGAGAAGCCGCGGCGGTTCTCCAAAAGCCGATAGTGCAGCACGGCCTTTTGCACATCCTTGGCGGGGGCTGCGGCAACAAAGGTCTTTCGTTTGGCTTTATCTCGACCCAAAAGGTCTTCAAAGGTACCCGCATCCCTCTGTGGTCGCCAGTGGACGACTGCCCTATATTCCTTTAAGAAGGCATCCTCCCGTATTTGACGGGACAGCTCCCCGGCCGCCGTCCGGGTGAGGGCATAGACCATCAGTCCGCCCACCACCTGATCCAAGCGATGCACCGCACGCACCTTGATATGCGGTTCCCCGAGAGCTTCTCGAATGAGGTCGGGCATCCCGCCCGGCTCATCCGTAGAAAGGACACGAAACGGCTTGACACATACGACAAGCGAAGCATCCCGATACAGGATATCCAAAGCGTTCTCCCTTTTTTCTGTGCTCAAACCAGCGCCAATGCCTGGTTCAAATCCGCCATGATGTCCCGCACATCTTCAATGCCGACAGAAAGGCGAATGAGGTCAGGCAAAACACCGGCCGCCTGCAATTCTGCATCGGAAAGCTGGCGGTGGGTGGAGGACGCAGGATGCAGGACGCAGGTCTTGGCATCTGCCACATGGGTGGCGATGGAGCAAAGCTTCAGCCCTGCCATGAAGGCCTCCGCTGCCTTGCGTCCGCCCTTCACGCCGAAGGTGACCACGCCGCAGCTGCCCGAGGACAGGTATTTTTGTGCCAGTGCATGGTTGGCATCGTCCTCCAAATCGGGATAGCTGACCCAAGCAACCTGAGGATGACTCTTGAGCAGCTCTGCCACAGCCTTTGCATTCTTGCAATGCTGAGGCACCCGAAGGTGGAGTGTTTCCAGCCCGACATTCAGAAAATACGAGTTCATCGGCGCAGGGGTTGCACCGAAGTCACGCATCAGCTGCACAGTTGCCTTGGTGATATACGCACCGCCCAAGCCGAAGCGCTCGGTATAGGTCACGCCGTGATAGCTCTCGTCGGGCGTGCACAGCCCGGGATATTTCTCGGGGTATGCCGTCCAATCGAAGTTACCACTGTCCACGATGGCGCCGCCCACGCAGTTGGCGTGACCGTCCATGTATTTTGTGGTGGAGTGGGTGACAATATCCGCACCCCATTCGAAGGGACGGCAGTTGATGGGCGTGGGGAAGGTATTGTCCATAATAAGAGGCACGCCGTTTGCATGGGCCGCCTTGGCAAATTTTTCGATATCCAGCACGGTGAGGGCAGGGTTTGCGATCGTTTCGCCAAACACCGCCTTGGTGTTGGGGCGGAACGCCGCCATCAGCTCCTCCTCGGTACAGTCGGGTGCCACAAAGGTGAAGTCAATGCCCATCCGCTTCATGGTCACGGAAAACAGGTTGAAGGTACCGCCGTAAATCGTAGCGGAGGAGACCACATGGTCGCCCGCAGAGCAGATATTGAACACGGCGAAGAAGTTGGCCGCCTGTCCCGACGAGGTAAGCATCGCAGCGGTGCCGCCCTCTAAGGTACAGATTTTCTGCGCCACACGATCTGAGGTGGGATTTTGCAGGCGTGTGTAAAAATACCCCGCCGCCTCTAAATCAAACAATGCGCCCATCGCTTCACTGGTTCCATAACGGAAGGTTGTGCTCTGGATAATGGGAATATTCCGCGGCTCGCCGCTTTCCGGCACATAGCCGGCATGAAGGCAGTCCGTTCCTTTTTGATACTGGTTCATCGCCTACAGTCCTCCTTGGCTTGAAATTTTCTTCGATGATTTTATAATGATTTTAAGATAATAGTATACTTCTTTTCCACCACTGCGGTCAATGCCCTTCTTCTCTAAAAAACGACAGTTCCTCTCCCGTCCAAGCAGGGAGCTTGACTAAAAAGCAGACACCGCCGGTCTTTTGAGCGGAAACGGAAATCTCTCCGCTGTGCAGACGCACGCTATCCCGCACAATGGAAAGTCCCAAGCCTGTGCCGCCCGCTTCTCGGGAGCGTGCCTTATCCACACGATAAAACCGCTCGAAGATGCGTGGGATATCCTCTGTCGGAATGCCCACACCGGTATCCGAAACCGAAAGGCAAACCGTTTCCTCCTGCCGATAGGTTCGAACGGTTACACTGCCGTCCGGCACATTATATTTGATTGCATTTTCCATCAGGTTGCGACAAATCTGGTAGACATCCTCCTGACGGCAGCAAACGACGCAAGGCTCGCCCAGCTCCAGTTTTAGGTGCACCCCCGCCTTCACCGCCAGCGGTGCCAGCAGGCGACCTGCCTTTTCGACCTCCTCATTGAGAGCAATCGCCTCTCTGTGAATGGCAATGCCCTCATCCAGATGATTGAGGGCAACGAGCGCCTCGCTGATGGCAATCAACCGGTCGGTCGCCTCTCCAATATCCTGCACGAATTCCACCACCGTTTCTTGGTTCATGGATGCATCCTGCAAAATCGAATCTGTCAGCAAACGGATGGAAGCCAGCGGGGTTTTCAGCTCATGAGAGGCATCGGAAAAGAAGCGGCGGCGTTCCTCCTCGGTGGTTTGCAGCCGTCCCGTCAGACGGTTAAACTCCTGAGCAAGCTGAGAAAGCTCGTCCTTTCCCTGCATGGCGATGCGGTGGGTATATTCCCCGCCCCGCACGATGCGAAAGCCCTCCAGGAGGATGTTCAGACGGCGGGTCAGAACCTTAGAAAAGATGGTGAGCATGCCCAAAACCGCCACACACACCACGCCGGAAATGAGACGCAAATTATATTGCAAGCCCTCCAGCAAAACGCCTTGGCTGTCGTCCTCTCCAAAAAGGCAAACCGCCCCCACCGCCGTATTTCTGGTCATAATCGGCACCGCCATTTGGCTATAAAACACCCCATTTTTATAGTCGCTGTAAAAGGCATTTTCCAGCGAGAGGGCAGCGGAAATCTCTGCAATTTCTATTTTTGTCCCCACGGTAGACTCTTCGCTGTTGTCATAAAGCACGCGGGCATCCCGATCCGTGACCAGAACCCGATAATCATCCAGTCGATCCAAGGGTCGAATCGCCTGCTCCACCGTTTCGGGGGTCAATTCATCGGCGGTGGTCAGGGTATTCGATAACAACGTCGCCTGATTTTGCAGGGTGGTTTGCTGCGTCCGAAACATGAGATTCTGGCTCATCAACAGCGGATAGGTGTTCATGAGCACCAAAAGGGCCGCAATAATCACAGAGTAGCCGAGCGCCAAACGTCCTTGCAGCGAATGAATGATTTTTAATTTTTTGTACCATTTTGCCACGGTATCCTCTCCTTTGCCGCTTGGGCAGTTTTTTTAGAGGTTCCCTTTATTTGGATACCGGCTCCGTACCCTTGAAATAGTAGCCGACCCCCCACTTGGTGCGAATCATCTCCGGATTTGCCGGGTCCCGCTCTACCTTTTCACGCAGGCGACGGATATGGACATCCACCGTGCGATAGTCACCGGTGTATTCATAGCCCCAAAGCAGATTCAGCAAGCGCTCTCTGCTGTAAACTCGGTCTGGGTTTTTCATCAGCAGCTCCAAAAGATCAAATTCCCGTGCGGTCAGCTCCACAAAAACGCCGTCCCTCTGGGTGGTACGGGCGGCTATATCCAGCGTCAAGCTTCCATGCGTAAGCTGATCTCCCGTTTCCTGCTGGCGGGTGGTCACGCTGCGGCGAAGCAGCGCCTTCACCCTCGCCTTCACCTCCAAAATATTAAACGGCTTGGTGATGTAGTCATCTGCGCCATATTCAAACCCCAAAAGCTTATCCGTATCCTCGCTCCGTGCCGTCAGCATAATAATCGGCACCGTAGAAAAGGCACGAATTTCCATACACGCCGTCAGCCCGTCGATTTCCGGCATCATCAAATCCAATATGATGAGGTCATACTCTGTCTTTTGGGCAAGCTCCACGGCCTGCCTGCCGTCATAGCCGACATCCACCTTGTAGCCTTCGTTTTCTAAATTGAAGCGAATGCCCTTCACCATGACCTTTTCATCATCCACCACTAAGATTCTCGCCATTTGGCACGCCCTCCTGTATTCCCACCGTAATGTACGGGGTGATGTCCTCCAAAATACCTTCTCCGATTCCTTTCACATCCAAAAGCGCCTGAACTGAGGAGAAGGCACCGTTTTTCTCACGCCAAGCGACAATCGC
>CAYQRI010000044.1:0-13879 GCA_964420085.1 uncultured Ruminiclostridium sp. | reverse complement strand
GAAAAAAAGAGCCGTATGATCGGGGTGGATCAGACGGCATCTTCTTTCGCATTCAAAAAACCGCCGTTTCTCAGCGATTCTGATTTTCGCACTGCTGATTGGCAAGGCCGCAGGAGGTCTTGCAGGCAGACTGGCAGGAGGTCTGGCATTCGCCGCAGCCGCCGGTCTTGAGGCTCTTTGCCAAGTCTCTTGTCTCCAGAGTTTGGATTCTCTTCATAGAGAACAGCTCCTTTCGTTGCCATAGTGAGGTATGGCATATAATAAAGTCGTATATAGTATAATAGAGTTTCCGCCATCTGTCAAGAAAGAGAGGAAATGTTCCGTTTCTTGGGTAAGAATATAGCGTCAAACATTCATGGATAGATGCGATGAGAGCGGCGGCTCTGAGCCATCCGCCCATGTGGCTGTGGAGGGCAGAGGGAAATTTCTTGCCTTTTCCTTTCGGTCTGTTATAATAAAGTGTAATTCTTACCGGAAAAGGAGCTTTACACCCATGAAGAAACGCTTGCGAGTCGTCCTCATCACCCTCGCCGTGATCGCTGCTATCATTCTTGGCTATGTCGCCCTGTATATGCAGCCACAGCCCCTTCTGGACTGCATGAAGGGCACCGAGCCGCCAAACACCGGCACCGTGACCTGCTACCAGCAAGGCGAAAACAAGGAATCCATTCCCACCACCATCACCGTGACCGACAAGGAACAGGTCGCCGCACTTTGGGAGGCCATTCAAACCACTGAGGTTCGCTTCAGCCGTGCCATGGGTGCACCGGCTGCCGAACCGGGCGGCGCCTATTATGAGGTAAACCTCTCCGCAACCGACGCAAGTGGAGCGGAGGTTGGAACCTATTCCTTCGGCTGCAACAACGAGGGCGTCATTTTGATCGTCGGCTCTACCTATCACATCGTAGGAGAAGCCTCACTCCCTGTTGCCCTTGCCGCCCTTTTTGACACATCTGCGCAATAATTTGACAGCTTTTTCTGAAAACCGCAAGAAACCCTTGGAAAATTTGAAAATATGGTTGCTTTTTGCAGAATCGACCAGTATAATATTGCGGTAAATGTTATGGTTTACACCTAATGATGATTAAAAAATTTGGAGGTACTATCTGATATGAGAGAAGTATATGTTATTAGCTCCTGCCGTACTGCTGTTGGCACGTTCGGCGGTTCTTTGAAGGATGTCCCCGCTGCTGATCTGGGCGCTACCGTCATCGCTGAGGCTCTGAAGCGTGGTAACGTCAAGGGCGAGTGGCTGGATGAAGTCATGTTCGGTAACGTCCTGTCTGCTGCACAGGGTCAGAACGTGGCTCGTCAGTGTGCTGTTAAGGCTGGCGTTCCTCTGAAGGTTCCCGCATACACCGTCAGCATGGTCTGCGGTTCCGGTCTGAAGACCGTCATCGAAGGCGCTCGTGCCATCCAGTCCGGCGACGCTGATCTGGTCATGTGCGGCGGTACCGAGAATATGTCCGCTGCTCCCTATGCGATCCCTGCTGCTCGTTGGGGCGCTCGTATGAACGACAACAAGATGGTCGATACCATGATCAAGGACGGCCTGTGGGATGCTTATAACAACTATCACATGGGTACCACCGCAGAAAACATCTGCGATATCTGGGGCATCACCCGTGAAGAGCTGGACGAGTTCGGCTACAACTCCCAGCAGAAGGCAATCGCTGCCATCAAGTCCGGTCGTTTCGAGGACGAAATCGTGCCCGTGATGGTCAAGCAGAAGAAGGCAATGGTCGAGTTCAAGGTGGACGAGCATCCCAAGGATACCACCCTGGAGAAGATGTCCGGCCTGCGTGGCGCATTCCCCAACTCCAAGGACGGCTCCATCGACAACGTCGAGATGACCTTCGAAGCTACCCACATGACTCCCACCCCTGAGAACACCGGCGTGCAGCGTGTCACCGCTGGCAACGCTTCCGGCATCAACGACGGCGCTGCTGCTATCATCATCGCTTCTAAGGAAGCTGTTGAGAAGTACGGCCTGAAGCCCCTGTTCAAGGTCACCTCCTGGGGCCAGGGCGGCGTTGACCCCAAGATCATGGGCACCGGTCCTATCCCCGCTTCCCGTGAGGCTCTCGCTAAGGCTAACCTGACCATCAAGGACATCGACATTGTCGAGGCAAACGAGGCTTTCGCAGCACAGTCCATCGCTGTTGCTCGTGAGCTGGACTTCGATATGAGCAAGGTCAACCCCAACGGCGGTGCGATCGCAATCGGTCACCCCGTCGGCTGCTCCGGCGCTCGTATCATCGTCACCCTGCTGCACGAGATGGCAAAGCGTGACGACGCAAAGAAGGGTCTGGCTACCCTGTGCATCGGCGGCGGTCTGGGCGTTGCTGCTATCTTCGAGAAGTGCTAATCACTTCTTTGTAATTCCAAATCAATAAAAAAAGGCACGTTGCAGAGGATAACCCTTTGCAGCGTGCCTTTTCTTTCGTTACATAATATCGAGTTTTCTCTGAAAATGAAACAGCAAGAGCAGAGCCCTTGCCCTACATTTATACTGG
This sequence comes from uncultured Ruminiclostridium sp., assembly GCA_964420085.1. GTDB lineage: Bacteria > Bacillota > Clostridia > Oscillospirales > Oscillospiraceae > Evtepia. Next base: position 11,363 of record CAYQRI010000044.1, on the reverse strand, counting down.
GAATATCAGTCGATCGAACCGCAATCGTGCAGCGAAAAATCCTTCTACGCATCTAAAATCCAGAACAACAAATCTCTGGCATCCATGCTCCCATCTGCCAAGGCAAGACCCACCCGAATGATTTCCTCATTGGTATAGTCCCGCCCCGCTCCATTGAGTTCCAGAAAGGTCATCATAGCTAGCATCCCGATGCGCTTGTTACCGTCAGCAAAGGCATGGTTTTTGACGAGAGAATAGCCAAGCTGTGCTGCCTTGGCCTCGATGGTTGGATAGAGTGCTGTGTGGTCAAAGGTCTGAAAGGGGGACTCCACTGCCGAAGATAGAAGTCCCTCGTCCCGAATACCAGATAAGCCGCCGGTTTCCTCCAGCAAAATATCATGGAGCTGTTTGATGTGAGCTGCCGTCAGTCGTTTCATTTGGCTAAGACCTCAAAAGCGGCATGGTGCTTTGACAGCAATCGCCGTGCAATCAAATCCACATCGTCACTTTCTGCCTGCTCCTCCTGTTGAAACTGACTGAATTCCATTACCACATAGCGAGGTACATTATTTTTCAAAATCACGGCAGAGCCGTTTTCGTCCACCAAACGAGCCACCCGAGAAAAATTTTGGTTTGCTTCTGTGATAGAGACAAGATTGTTTGTGTTGATCTGCATAGAAAACACCTCCTTGAGGATAGTATACGCCAGAGTTAGGATAAATACAACCTATTCTTTCGTTGCATCACGAGCAAAAGACAGGCAGTGCCGTTGCGGCACTGCCTGTCCTGTTACTGGATTGCCTGTACTTCAACCGGATATGGTGTTGCTGTAATCTTTCCGCTCTCTGGGTCAATGGCAAACTCTGCCGCAAGGGTCAGCACCACCAGCAGCCAAAGCGCAACAATACGAAAGTTTGTCCGTTTCATGTTCATGAGAACCCCCTTAACAGCAACACCAAAGGTGGCACATTCTTTTTCATAGAATCCCCTCCATTTTTGATTTCTTCCTGTGAACGGATTTGAGATATCCATACCTTGCCCTAAAAACAAACTTTTTAATTTTTTTAAACCTTTATTATTTGTTTATACATGAATGATGCTGTTTTGTCAAGGCTATTTATTTTTTATCTCTCTGGCGGAGTTCAACGTCTTTGTTTTGCAGCGTGCCTTTTCTTTCGTTGCATCTTATCGTGTTTTCTCCCAAAATGACACGGCAAGAGCAGAGCCCTTGCCCTACGAAACAGGGGGTGGTGTTGTGGAAATTGTAGGGGGCGATTCCCTGTCAAGACTAACATGGTTTACAACTTATCAAGAGACATGGTTTACACTTTTTTTTCGAATCTCGGGTCACCAAGTTGATACCGGGAACATGGGTGGATTGAATCCCAAAGGTGCGAACACGAGATTAAGAGTAGGGGCGAACTGCGTTCGCCCGCCGCTCCAATCCACCCGGTTAAGAGCTGACGAGCGAACGCAGTTCGCCCCTACTTGAGTTCGGTTGGTTGTGTTTTAATGCACTTTTGTTCCCAAGGGGGAAGTTGATTTACAAGCAACCCGATACCAGGAACATAGGTTGATTCAAGCACAAAGGTAGGAACACGAATTAAGAGCGGGCTTTGCCCGCCTGTCACGGTTCGCACGTCCCGCTGCTCGTGGCTCTAAGCCACTACGACTGCACAGAAAGCGGAGAAAACCCCCTGCGGGGCTTCTCTCCGCTTTCTGCTCCGCTCCGTGTCTTAGCCCACGGCGGGACGGCTCACCGCTTCTTAGTTTAATTACCCAAAAAATGGGCAAAATATTTGGTGTGTCTTATGGAGAGACTGTCTTGACGGAGTGTCCTCCTACGAGATATAATAGTTGGTATCACAAAAACACAGAACAACAGCGAGTCTCTTTTTTACCACCTGATCTGCCGTCTATTCTCCCCCGAGTTCCCATGATATAGGGGAGGGGAGGCAGGGCGAAACAAGATGCTGTGCTTTCAGAAGAAACCTTGCTTGCTCTGGTTGCGTGATCCTTTTTTTAAGTAGGCTGCCGAATACATCGGCTTCCACCCGTCTGCATGGCTTCACACAGGCGAATGTACAAACGGGATTTTTTAAAATTTTTTACAAGATGGAAAGGGGTACTTCTCATGGCAAATGATCGTGTATTTAACTTCTCCGCCGGTCCCTCTATGCTTCCCTTAGAGGTTCTGGAACGTGCCGGCTCCGAAATCACCAATTATGGCGGTTCCGGTATGTCCGTTATGGAAATGAGTCACCGATCTAAAATCTTCCTGAAGATTTTCGACGAAACACAAGCCAAGTTCCGCAAGCTGATGGGTGTGCCCGAAGGCTATCAGGTTCTGTTTTTGCAGGGCGGCGGCACCATGCAGTTCTCTATGGTTCCGCTGAACCTCATCGGTAAGACCGGTCAGGCAGACTATGCCGTCACCGGTAACTTTGCAAACCTTGCCATGAAGGAAGCCAAAAAGTATGGCGAAATCTCCATCGCTGCCTCCACAGCAGACCGTAAGCACGTCTATATTCCCACGCAGGAGCAGCTGGTGCTGAACCCCAACGCCTCCTATTTCCACTATTGTGCCAATAACACCATCGAGGGCACCGAATGGCAGTATATCCCCGAGACCGGCTCCGTGCCTCTCGTCTGCGATATGTCCTCCAATATCCTCTCCCGTCAGGTCGATGTCTCCAAGTATGGCATCATCTATGCAGGCGCACAGAAGAACATGGCACCCGCCGGCGTGACCGTCGTTATCATCCGTGAGGATCTGGCAGGCAGCGAGCTGCCCTTCACCCCTGCCATCATGAATTATAAGTCCATGATCGAAAAGGAATCCATGTATAATACCCCCCCCTGCTGGTGCATCTATATGGTCGGTCTGATGTGCGACTGGCTGGAGCAGCAGGGCGGTGTGGCTGGCATGGAGGCCATCAAGAAAAATAAGGCAAAGATGCTCTATGAAACGTTGGATCAGTCCAAGCTGTTCACCGTGAGCGCTGAAATCGGCTCCCGTTCCGATATGAACGTGTCCTTCCGCTCCGTTTCCGAGGAAATGGATGCCAAATTTGTGGCAGAATCCGTCAAGCACGGCTTCACCAACCTGAAGGGTCACCGTTCCGTGGGCGGTATGCGTGCCTCCATTTATAACGCCATGCCCACCGAGGGCGTGGAAAAGCTCTGCGACTTCATCCGTGACTTCGACAAAAATAACTAAGACAGGAGAGCGTTCCCATGTATCATATTAAGACAATGAATAAAATTTCGAAGATCGGTCTGGCTCAGCTCGACGAGCGCTTCGAAATCAGCGATACCATGGAGCACGAGGATGCGATTCTCGTCCGCTCCGCTAAGCTACACGACTATGACTTCCCCGCTGAATTGCTGTGCATCGCCCGTGCCGGTGCCGGTGTCAATAACATTCCGCTGGACCGTGCCGCAGAGAGCGGCGTGGTGGTGTTCAACACCCCCGGTGCCAACGCAAACGGCGTAAAAGAGCTGGCAATCGCTGCGATGCTGATGGCATCCCGTAAGCTCTCTCAGGGCATTGGCTGGGTCAAGGAGCAGTCCGCCGCCGGTGCCGATGTCGCCGCCGTTGTGGAAAAGGGCAAGGCTGCCTTTGTCGGACCCGAAATCATGGGCAAGACCTTGGGCGTGGTTGGTCTGGGTGCCATTGGCGTTCTGGTTGCGAATGCGGCTGTCGCCTTGGGCATGAAGGTTGTGGGCTACGATCCCTTCCTCTCCGTCAAGAATGCCCTGAATCTGGTGCCCGGTGTTTCCGTTGCCGCTACCTTGGATGAGCTGTGGGGTGCTTCGGATTATGTCTCCCTGCACCTGCCCATGGCACCCACCACCAAGGGTACTGTGAATGCCGCCGCCTTTGCGAAGATGAAGGATGGTGTTCGCATCATCAATCTGGCCAGAGGTGAGCTGGTGGATACGGCTGCCATGAAGGAAGCCTTGGCAAGCGGCAAGTGCGCCGCCTATGTCACCGACTTCCCCGACAGTGAGGTCGCCGCCTTGGAAGGTGCGATCTGCATCCCCCACTTGGGCGCCTCTACCCCTGAGAGTGAAGACAACTGTGCGATCATGGCTGCCAATGAAATCAAGGATTATCTGGATAACGGCAACATTGTCAATTCCGTGAATCTGCCGGTGCTGAGCATGGCAAGAGCCGCAAAGACCCGTGTTTGCGTCATCGCCAAGGGTGCCGAGGCGGCGGCTGTGATGAACGCTGTGCCCGGTGTGGCGGCATCTGCCTCCAATACCAGAGGGGACTATGCATATTTCCTGCTGGATACCGACGAAGCCGTGGACGAAGCCGCTGTTGCTGCCGTTTCCGGTGTCATTCGGGTTCGTATCCTGACCAAATAAAAAGGAGCACCTTCCATGTCTAACATTCATCCCACTGCTTGGGTCGCACCCACCGCTGCTGTATGCGGTGAGGTGACGCTGAAGGAGCAGGTTAATGTCTGGTACAGTGCCGTTTTGCGGGCTGACCAAGAGCGTATTGTGATCGGAAAAGGATCCAATATCCAAGATAATGCTGTGGTACACGGCGATGCGGGCAACGATGTGACGGTCGGGGAATATGTCACCGTGGGGCACGGGGCCATTCTGCACGGCTGCACCGTAGAGGATAGCTGTCTGATTGGCATGAATGCCGTGGTGCTGGATCACGCAGTGGTCGGCAGTGGCTCTATTGTAGGTGCCGGTGCAGTGGTTTCGGCCGGCATGGTCATTCCGCCCATGAGCTTGGTAGTTGGCGTACCGGCCAAGGTCAAGAAGACGCTGACCAAGGAGGATGTCGCTGCCAACGTGGAGAATGCGATGGAATATTTAGAACTCACGGAACAGGCAAAGACACGCTAAAGCAAACAAAAAAGGGGCTGTCTCATGAAAGACGATGAGATAGCCCTTTTATTTTAAGGAGAAAGACGATGATAGAGACAAGCAAGCAGCCCTTGGAGGGGGTCATCCGCCTTGCGGTTGGGGAAGACTTAGACGGGGTCGCTGAAGGCTATGAGGCGCTTTTGCGCCATGAGGAGCAGCACGGAAGCACGACAAACTGGAAGCGTGGACTGTATCCCACCCGAGCCTTTGCGGAAAACGCCCTGCGAGAGGGAACATTATATGTTTTGCAGGAAAATGGACAGATTTCCGCCAGCATGATTTTGAATCATAAGCAGGCAGAGGATTATAAAAAAATAGCGTGGGCGTACCCGGCGGGGGAGCAGGAGGCACTGGTGATCCATACGCTGTGCATTCCACCGTCACAGGCACGCAGGGGCTTGGGGCGAAAAATGGTTGCCTTTGCATTGCAGCGGGCAAGGGATTTGGGGTATGCGGCGTTCCGTTTGGACACGGCCTCGAGCAACAAGCCTGCCCAGCGGCTATATGAAACCTGCGGCTTCCGCTATGCGGGCAGGGCAGAGGTGCTGCATGAGGGCGTACTTCCGGTGGAGCTGGTTTTTCTGGAGTACAAGCTCCGTTAACGTGGCGGGCGGCGGGCGGCGGGCGGCGGGCGAAGCCCGCTTTTAACTCGTGACTGCGATGTTTGATATCCAATATGCTGATGTTCCCGGTATTAAGTGGGACTTCCGCCCCTGCGGGGGACGGGGGTGCCCTCGCCGGGCGGGCGCCCTACCCGGGCGGGGCACCGCTTTCTCCGTAGAAAGCGGCGGGAAAGAGCGGCAAGGGGTGCGCCCCTTGCATCCCCGGAGTGATTAAGTCGTCGCTCCCGCTCCTCCGCTTGGCTCTGTGCCACAGTGGAAACGGTAGTGCCACAGAGCTTAATAGGCTGTGCCCATATTTGGTTTCTGTATTTTTTGCGACAAATGTCAGAATTGAATTTGGCGTGCGAGAAACCCTTTCCCATCGTAGTTCGAACGACACGCTAGGAATAGAATCGCAGTGTAAAAGGATTGCTCGCACCTCAAATCCAGTTTCAATATCATTCACAAAACACGGAAACCAAATCAGGGAACAACAAACGGACGGTACAGAAAGCCTACCGTTTCCACTGTGGCACAGGGTCAAAACAGAGGAGCGAGAGCGACGACTTAATCGCTCCGGGAATGCAAGGGGTCGCAACCCCTTGCTGCTCTTTCCGTCTGCTTTCTCCAGAGAAAGCGGACAACCCCAGCCCGGGTAGGGCGAAATCCTCAGGCGACCGAAGGTCGCCGTCGTCCCCGCCCCGTGGGCGGAGAAAACCCACTGCATACCGGGAACATAAGCCGATTAAACCCCAAAGGTACGAACTCGAATTAAAAGCGGGCTTCGCCCGCCTGTCACGCCTCGCACGTTTCGCTTGTCGTGGTTCTAAGCCACTACGACTGCGCAAGAAGCGAAATAAATCCCCTGCGGGGCTTCCTTTCGCTTCTTTCTCCGCTTTGCGTCTTAGCCCACGGCGAAACGGCTCGGCGCTTCGCTCCTTCACACTTTCTTCACATCTTGGACATCTTCCGTTCCTTGCATTAAAATGGGAAATATGATACCATGATTTTCAATCGAAACCAATGCCGTAAAAAAGTAGAAATCTACGGCAAATCGAACATACTATAAAAAATGTGTGCCAAAGACCACACGCAGCAGGAGGGAAGATTGTATTGAATCCAAACCAAAATAACGGCGGAAATAAAGACGGAAAAGACCCCAATAAGCAAAAGCTTATCATGCGAACCATTGTTTGGGCGTTGCTCTTTTTTATTCTGTTCCGTTTTTTAGCCGTACAGCTCCAAAACGCAGGCGTTGAGGAGGTGCCCTATTCCCAATTTATCCAAATGGTCACAGAGAATAAGGTTGCAACTGTGGAGTTAGCCTCCAATAAATATACCTTCTATCTCAAGGAGGACTTGCCAAAGGATGCCGAAACCGGCGGGGGCGATTTGGCAGAGGTGCTCGCCGAGCAAATGAAGAAGGGCGGGGCGACTCGCTATGTCACTGCCGTCATCACCGCAGAAGACCCCGACCTTGTACCCCTGCTCCGTGCCCATGATGTAAAGTATTACTCCAGAATGGTGGAGGAATCCTCTGTACTCGCCAGAATGCTCGTGAGCTATATCCTGCCCTTCCTGCTCTTGGGCGGCTTTATGTTCTTCATCTTCCGCCGCATGGGTAGCGGCGGCTTGGGCGGCGTGGGCAAGGCAAATGCCAAGGTCTATATGGAAAAATCCACCGGCGTGACCTTTGCCGATGTCGCAGGACAGGACGAAGCGAAGGAGTCGCTGGAGGAAATCATAGACTTTTTGCACAACCCCGGGAAATATACTGAAATCGGGGCCAAGCTCCCAAAGGGTGCGCTGCTGGTCGGCCCGCCCGGCACCGGTAAAACGCTGCTCGCCAAGGCAGTCGCCGGAGAAGCCAATGTGCCGTTTTTCTCCATCTCCGGCTCCGACTTTGTCGAAATGTTCGTGGGCGTGGGTGCTTCTCGTGTGCGTGACCTGTTTAAAGAGGCGAGCAAGGTCGCACCCTGTATCGTGTTCATCGACGAAATCGACACCATCGGCAAATCCCGTGATAATCGCATGGGCGGCAACGACGAGCGGGAACAGACACTCAACCAGCTTCTGGCAGAAATGGACGGCTTCGATCCCACCAAGGGCATCATCCTCTTGGCCGCCACCAACCGACCAGAGGTCTTGGATCAGGCGCTCCTGCGTCCGGGTCGGTTCGATCGCCGCATCACCATCGACCGCCCCAACCTCGCCGGACGGCTTGCTACCTTGCAGGTACACACCCGCCGCATCCGCCTTTCCGACGACGTCAATTTGCGGAAGGTGGCACTCGCCACCGCCGGCTGCGTCGGTGCTGACCTCGCCAATTTGGTGAATGAGGCCGCCTTGCGCGCCGTGCGGCTGGGTCGCCGTGCCGTCACCCAGCAGGATTTACTCACCGCCTTTGAGCTGGTTATCGCCGGCACCGAGAAAAAGGGCAGTGTGCTCACCGAATTTGAAAAGAAACTGGTTGCTTACCATGAAGTCGGTCATGCGATGGTTGCCTATCGGCAGAAAAACACCGAGCCTGTGCAGAAAATCACCATCGTGCCCCACACCCAAGGCTCCTTGGGCTATACACTGCTCATGCCCGAGGAGGACAAAACCGATCTGCGCACCAAGGATGAGCTGCTTGCCCGTATCGCCGTTTCGATGGGTGGTCGTGCGGCGGAGGAGGTCGTGCTGAACACCATGACCAACGGCGCAGCACAGGATATTCAGGATGCCACCGCCGTGGCACGAAACATGGTTGCCATGTATGGCATGAGTGACCGTTTCGGCATGATGGCACTGGCATCCAAGCGGAACCAATATTTAGAGGGTGGCTTCGGTATGGATTGCGCCCAAGATACGGCAGCGGCATTGGACGAAGCAGTTCGTGCGATTTTGGATCAGGCCTATGCCACGGCTGTGGGCATTTTACAGGACTGCCGAGAGGATATGGATAAGGTCGTCACCTATCTTTTGGAAAAGGAGACCATCACGGGCGCCGAGATGGTGGCCATTCTAAAGGGGCAAGACCCCGAGGAGGCTGAGGAAAGTCCCTTCGCCTCCACCTTGGAAGCGGATAGACAGGAGACCGCCAAGCAAGAACTGGAGCGCAGACAGGAAACTGCCAAGCAGGAAAGCGAATCGGCAGAGGAACTGCCCGACGAGCATCAGCCCCTGTAGGGCAATGGCTCCGCGCTTGCCGCTTTACCCGCCCCTGCAAAGAAAATCCCCCTGCGGCTATGGCCGCAGGGGGATTTTCCAATGGGAAGGAGGGCTGGTCTATTCGGTGGCTTCCTCTTCCTCCTGCATAATGAGAAGGTTGAGGAAGGGTGCATTTCTTACAATGTGGACCGCAACAGAGCCGAGCTTGCGGAGCGGACCACGGGTCGAACGGGTCATTACGAGGGTGTCGAACGAGCCTCGCTTGGCGTAGTTTACAATTTCGGGACCTGGTGAGCCGTGCAGGAGAACGGTTTCTACTTCATAGCCCGGCAGGAGCTTGCCAAAGGTTTCCAATTCTTGTTCGGTTTTTCGCCAAAGCCGCTCCATACTGAGCTGGCTGTCTACGTGCATCAGACCGGGCATCACCATCACAATGGTGAAGGTGGCATCGGTGGGTGCATAGAGCTGCTTGACCATTTCGATGGTGCGGAGACTGCGGACACTGCCGTCGATCGGTAACAATACTTTTTTCATAGAAGACACCTCCTGATGTAAAACAGTTTTGTTTCTTATTAAAGTATACCTTAAAAGGAAAGATCTGTCAACGGGCATGTGGGTATTTTTTGGTATAGGGGAAGAATAAAAGGAGCTGTGCAGAGGATTTGCAGTCAGGTGTGGCTAATCTTTGCAAAATGGTCAAAAAATGCTGTGGTTTCCCATAGAATGTGCAGGAAACCGTGCCTTGAGTGTCGCTTTGCTTTGTGGTAAAATAAAAAGGATTATAAATGAATGGGGCGATTGCCCTCACACACACTATAAAAAATGCTGCCTAAAATGAGCAGCAGTATTTCATGGATACAGGAAAGGAAGCTTACCGTTATGAAAGAATTTAAAGGAAGCAGCAGCTACGTTGTCTCTGAGGATCTTTTGCGGATCGTCAATATCTCCATTGCCCTCCAAAAGCCCTTGCTCATCAAGGGCGAGCCGGGCACCGGCAAAACCATGCTCGCAGAGGCCATCAGTCAGGCACTCGGCAAAAAGCTGATTATCTGGAACATCAAGTCCACCACCAAGGCACAGGACGGACTGTATGTCTATGACACTGTGCAGCGACTCTATGACAGCCAGTTCGGCGGCGAAGGCGTGGATGATATCAAAAAGTATATCAAGCTGGGCAAGCTGGGTGAGGCGTTCTCCGCCGACGAGCAGGTGGTTCTGCTGATCGACGAAATCGATAAGGCAGATTTGGAGTTCCCCAACGACCTCCTGTGGGAATTGGACAAAATGGAGTTCTATATCCCCGAAACCAAGGAGACCATCTCCGCCAAACAGCGCCCCATCGTCATCATCACCTCCAATGCCGAAAAGGAGCTGCCCGATGCCTTCCTGCGTCGCTGCATCTTCCATTATATCGCCTTCCCCGATGAGCGTATGATGACCGATATCGTAAACGCACACTACGATAACATCCAAGAGGAGCTGTTGGAGCAGGCGATGCGTGCCTTCTATCAGGTGCGTGATCTGCCCACCGTCGCCAAAAAGCCCTCCACCTCTGAGCTGCTCGATTGGCTTCAGGCACTCCGCTTGGGCGGGGTCAGCCCCGAGCGCATCGAAAGCGAGTTGCCCTACGCCGGTATTTTGCTGAAAAAGACGGAGGACCTCACGGCTGTCAAGAATGCAAAAAATCGGGTGAAAAACGGCTACCGCTGGTAAGCAAAGGAGAAGCATTGTGTTTACCGATTTATTTTACCTCCTGCGGGCACATGGGCTGGATATCTCCCTCAATGAATGGCTCTCACTGATGGAAGCCCTGAAAAAAGGACTGTGCCACAACAGCCTTTTGGAATTTTATTATATCAGCCGTGCCATTCTGATTAAGACGGAGGCGGACTTTGACAAGTTCGACGAAGTGTTTTTGACCTACTTCGACCGCATCCAGCACATAGAGGATGTGCCCAACGAGCTGATGGAATGGCTCCATGATCCGAAAAATATGAAGAAGTATGACAAAGAGGAAGTGGATGCCCGCACCAACTATGACCTCGATAAGCTGCGTCAGCTTTTGGAGGAACGTCTCTTTGAACAGAGAGAGCGTCACGACGGCGGTCAATATTGGGTGGGCACCGGCGGTACCTCCACGATGGGGCACTCTGGCTATGCCGCCACCGGCATTCGGGTGGGCGGAAAAAGCCAGCATCACCATGCCCTTCAGGTCGCAGGCGAGCGGGAGTTTCAGGACTTCCGAGAGGACAATGTCTTGGATCAGCGCTCCTTCCAGCTGGCCTTCCGCCGTCTGCGTCAGATGACCATTCGGAAGGACGGCCCTGTTGATGTGCTGAACCTCGAAAAAACCATCAACGACACCTGCAGCAACGCAGGTTATTTACAGCTTGCGTTCGATAGACCCCGCACCAACGATATTAAGGTGATGGTGCTGTTCGATTCCGGCGGCTCGATGACACCCTATGCCCGTCTATGCAGCCAGCTGTTTCAGGCGGTCAATCGAGCCAATAATTTCAAGGATTTGAAAATCTATTATTTCCACAACTGTTGGTATTCCGAGCTTTACACCGATCCCAAATGTACCTATGGAGAATCGGTGTCCACCCAGTGGGTCATCAATAACCTGAGCCGAGACTATAAGGTCATCGTGGTGGGCGATGCCTCCATGGCACCCTCCGAGCTGACTTGGATCGGCGGCAGCAGCTACTATAATCGCTACAATGCCGAAAC
>CAYQRI010000043.1:3019-14103 GCA_964420085.1 uncultured Ruminiclostridium sp. | reverse complement strand
ACACGCATGGACGAGCTGACCCGTGAGGTCAGAGAACACAATAACTTCGCTCGGCATATGCCCGTGGTGGAGGAAAAGATTAAAGTCGCAAACCATCGACTGGATGATTTGGAGGAGAAAACAAAATGAAGGATTGGGTTGAACGAGTGAACCTCTATTTTTTGGGGGGTTGCTATCCATAAAAAGCACCCCAATCGTTATTCAGTATTCGATACTGTTTCACGATTGGGGTGCCAGTTATGCTACGCTGTCTAGTGTTCGGTTCAAGAGTATCAATGAGGCTTAGGAGGATGAGGGATAGGCAGTATTATGCGCTTTGTTAGACAGCGGAGGAACTGATTTGTGGCGTTTTTTTGCTCAGCAAGGCGAATTGTGTAAATACAATTAAGATTGCGACAACAATAATGCTGATCCAAGCTAAGCGATAGCTCCCGTTTAAATCATACAGCTTGCTGCACAGAAGCGGGCCGATTGCAACGCCAAGGGATACCGCAATATTTAGAATACCGACCAATGCACCAAAGTCTTTTTCACCAAAGAGCTTGCCTGCAATGAGTGGCGGACAAACCGTGGTGGTTGCACCACCGATACAGAAAAAGACAACATAGAGGAAGGCAAAGGAAGGTGCCTTCATGACAAGAAGGAGAGAGGTGACAGCGGCGGCAAAACAGATGTTTGCAATGAGTGAGCTGGTTCGGATTCCCAGTTTGTCGGATAGAGCACCCAAGAGAATTTTGCCAATGGTGAGAACGCCGACGGCCAGCGCAGCAATGTTGGTGCTGAATGCCATATCCATGCCAATGTCATTCAAATAGGCCACGTGATGGTTCAAAATGCCTGTATTCATGAGGCTGATGAAGAAGATGGAAATGCACATCACCCAGAAAGTAGGGGTCTTTTTTGCTTCTGCTAAGGTGAAACCGGAGGTTGCTGCCTGCCTTGTCTCGCTTGGTACTTCTCCGTAACGCTCCATACCCTTCTGCTTGGGCGTTTCTGCAACAATGAATAGAACCAGTGGAATGATGATGAAAAGAATGAGAGCGGCATCCACAAGATAAGCGGTTCTCCAACCATAATTCAGAACCACCCATCCCAAAAGCTTGACGAGAAGCATTCCGCCGATACCACTTCCGGCAAAGGCCAAGCTGAATGCAAGCCCCTTTTTCTTACCACCAAACCAGTTATTGATTAGAATGGTAGCAGGGATATTGGTCGAACCCGCAAAGGCAAAGCCAAAGAAAGGCGCAATGGCGTAAAAGAGATAGATGTTTTTTGCAAAGGCAAAGCCAACCAGACCAAGAACGACAATCAGTGAACTGACTAAGATGACTTTTTTCAGAGAAAACTTCTGAAATAGCTTTCCGGAATAGAGCGAAGCAACGATGACTCCGACAGAAGCGATGGTGTTCATCAGTGAGAACTGGGATCGCTCAATGCCAAACTCTTCGGTGACAGGCTTGATAAAAACGCTCTGGGCAGAGGCAAGGTTGGCATAAATGAGAGCCATCATAAAAAAGCCAACTAGGATGATCCACCAACCATAATGTATTTTTTTCGTACCCATAGTTTCATCTCCCTTCCCTTCATTGCGAGCTGCCGGCTTCAAAAACAACAGCTCCACCAAGAACGGTACACTCCACCTTCATGCTGAGAATTGCCTCTGGCTCGTGTTCCGTGGGATCAATGTCTGTCACAATAAAGTCGGCATATTTTCCAACCTCTAGGCTACCCTTTTTGTCTTCCTCAAAGCTTAAATATGCACCACCCATGGTATAGGTCCAAAGTGCCTCCTCCATGCTGATGCGTTCTTTTTCTCCGCAAACCAGACCTTTGGCACTTTTTCTCGTAACTGTGGCGTAGATGATGGGTCTGGGATCGGGATCTACGACAGGGCTATCCGAACCATTGCCAACAATCACACCTCGATCCAATAAGCTGCGGAAGGGGAACTCTCCGGCCAATCGCTCCTCGCCGAAATTACGAAGATGAGCCTCACCGAAGTACCAAAGGAAAGAGGGGTGCATGGAGGGATATACATGCTCGCTCACCACGCGCTCAATCAAATCGGGGAAGCAGAAAGAACAATGCTCGATTCTATGACGAGCCTTGGGATTCGGCAGCTTTTTCTGTGCCGCTTGATAGGCATCCAGCACCATCTCGATGGCAGCGTCACCGATGGCATGGGTACAAATTTGTTCTCCCTTTCGATGAGCCTCCCAGACCATATCGTTGAGTTCTTCCTGCGTGTAATACAGGATACCCATCTTACCGTCATGGCAATTTGGTTCTCTCATTCTGGCGGTACCACCGCCACCAGAGCCATCCAACACCAATTTACGACCTGCGTAGCGGAACATATCATTTCCGAGCGGTAAGTAAACACCGGTGTTTGCGATTTGCGTGTAAGAATTCCAAATCAGATAGGAGGATGTTCTTACCTTCAGCTCGCCGCCAGAAGTAGCTCGACTCCAGACGCTTGTCGACTCGGGGTAATCGCCCAGCATGCCCATGTCCGTTGCGCTGGTGATGCCAAGGGAGTTATAGTATTGGCTCATTTTTTCAATGTACTTCACCATGTCATCGGCTGGAATGGGCGGCATATTGTCACGAAGAGGTGCGGCGGCGTCTTCACAAAGTCTTCCGGTCAGTCTGCCGGATTCATCACGTACAAGTTCTCCGTGCACTGGATTTGGGGTGTTTTCATCATAGCCTGCTGCTTTGAGACCCAAGGAGTTGGCGAGTGCCACATGTCTGCAAGCGCGGGCAAGATAGAGTGGATGATTTGGAATCGCTTCGTCCAGCTCCTGCAGGGTAGGCTCTCTCTGTTCGACCATTTGCATTTCGTCATACCCGAAGCCTTCGACCCAAGTGCCGGGCGCAGTTTCGGCGGCTCTTGCCCGCAAGCGATCCAGCATTTCCTGAATTGAGGTAACGCCTGTGCAATCCACCTTTGCTAAGCCATATGCGTAGTACATTAAGTGACCATGGCTGTCATTCAGACCAGGCATCACACACTTGCCGTTCAGATTCCAAATCTTCGTATCAGGTCCCACCAAGGATGCGATGTCAGACTCATTTCCGACTGCGACAATCTTATCTTTCCAGATTGCCATGGCACTTGCTCTGGGATTGTTGCGATCCATCGTTAGGATTTTTGCGTGTTGAATCACGTAATCGGCTTTGAAACTCATTTTATTTCCCCCCATATATTCACGGCTGTTCAATTTCCACCGACCTTGTGTCGGGTGGATGTGGTGTTATACATCTTGCACAACACTTCTTGTGTAGTAGCTTAGCACTTTTGTTTTCTTGTGAAAATTGTACCTAGGGCTGATTTTTGTCAGAGGAAACAAAAATCAGCCCTAGGTATCTTTTTTTATTCAGTTTATCTATCGGGGGAGTAAGCGATTAGCCGCCAAGCCCTAGTATCCGATGTACCCATAGGAAAAATAATATCCAAATTAAGATACTACAGCCCACTGTGGTGACAAGGCAGATCCAGGTGCGTTTATATTCCTTCATGATATTCCAGGTTTTTTTATCACTCGTTCTCATAAAATGGATCATAGAATGCGATAGCTTGGCATGCTTCAGTTTATAATGACACTCTACCTCTTCGGCGCTGGGATCATAGCGATAGCCGAAGATGAGTATGGTTACGATGGCAAAGGCAATGCTAAGGAGGTATTGCATTCCCATGAGTCCCCAATCCATATCTTTGAGGTAGAATAGCCCCTCAAAAACCAGAAGGGAGATACTACCTACCAACATCCCATATAAGGCCGCCTTTCCGTTCATCCGTTTCCATAGCAAGCTAAAGACAATGACAGGAAGCCAGGTTGCGGCGAACAAGCCGCTGACAAAACTGGATAAATTATAGATATTCGATGGTTTTAGATAGACAATAAGACCGGCTAAGGAGATTACGATAAGTTGGCAAGCTCGCCCTCTCAGGAGTGCGCTGCGTTCGTTTGTTGTTTTATCCTTATGCATTAGCTCATAGATATCTTTCGAGAGACCAAATCCGGCCAGATTAAACAACAAGGCGGCAGTGGTGATTGCCGCACTTAAAATACCAGCGATGCCAAGCGCCCGCAATATGCCTGGGGTATACTGCGTAAACGCATATATGATGACTTTTTCAGACGGGTAGAGTGCGGGGTCTGTTCCAGCCATGACCCCGCCCACCAAATAGGAGAGCGAAGATACCAAAGAGATGATGGCGATGCTGATGACACAGGCTTTTAACACGGAAAAATCATTTTTCGCTGGGAAAACACGAGAGACAATCAGGGGAGAGCAGGCAAAAAACATGAACCAAATCACAAATTGAGACACTTGCTGTAAGCCGGATAGTTGGAACAAGCCGTTTAACTGCCAAAACTCAGGGGGAAGCGTTTGCACGGCCTCTGGGCCAAGTTGATTCAAGATATAAGGACAGCCAATGAATACAGCAACAACCAGAACCAAAAACATCACCAAGTCTGTCAGCATAATCCCCCAAGTTCCGGAAGGGACACTGAACAGGATGATGACCAGCGTTAAGATGAAAATCAAAAAGCCATAGGACACCCCAATGACATCACTGAGCATACTCCCAATAATCATGAGCTGACCAATTCCATAGAGAAGCAGTCCCACACACATAATTGCAGTAGCCAAAAAAGTCACATGTGGGCTGCAAAATCGTCGCTTAAAATAGTCCCCTAAGGTATAACAGCCAATGGCTTTTAACTTGCGTCCCACAAATAGAACTGCGACGATGGTGCCAAGCCATGCCCCGAACTGCGAGGTGGTTAAAATGGCAAAGGGACCCTGCTGATAACTCAGACCTGGACCGCTGCACATCGTAACACCGCTAATATAGGACATACTCAGGGAGGCAACAAGAATCAAGGTGGGGGCTTTGCGCTCCATGACATAATAGCTTGCTTCTGTTTTGACTTTGAGTCCCATGAGAACGCCAAGCACGGAACAAACAATCAAAAGAATTGCAACGACCCACTGTACATCATTCATGGATCCTTCCCCCTATCCTCTTGAGAAAGCTCGTAAAATTTTTCCGCATGCAGCATATCTTCTAAAAGAGGAAAATATTCTTTTTTTAAAAGATAAAATCCTGCCCCTGCTGCGGTGATAATAATCAGACAAGAAATTATTGTAAGAGTTACCATATCGCCCTTTTTCTCTCCTAACCAATCTGTTTTCAGTGAGTATCAAAGCCCTGTTCAAACTGTTTGCGATAGTCCGGTGAAATCGAATATTCTGCAAAAAGAAGCAAAAGCTCCTTCCGATTGCTGACGGAAATCTTTGCATAGGCATGCTGAAAGTGTGATTTCACAGTGGACATACTGATAAACATGGTAGCCTTAATTTTTTCATTGCTGTATCCATTCAAAGCATAGGAAATAATTTCTGCTTCACGTTCCGTTAAGCCATATGTTTTCCGCAGTGTCTGAAGAAAACGATCTGTGAGCCATGTTTTCTCTAGCGTTATCGGCTCTGATGTGGGTTCCGATTTTGAAGTTTCCTGCTTTAAGACGAGCAATAAATCTCGCTTTCCGGAAAAAAGACGATTCTGGGCTTTTACCATGCGCAGTGCCAGATGCCCCTCTTCAGTAGCTATGAGAAGCTGTTCATCGCCCCGCCACTTCACCTTTTGAATCAGCGTTTCGCAAGGAGTTCGTATCGACGCAGGAAGGGAAGCATAAGATTCGTCCTTACCTTGTTGCTGTAAATAGTTGGTTGCAGACTGGTTTTTGTATTTTATATGGAAGTTACTGTCGATGATGAGGATAATATGCTCCAAACTATCATAGACCTGATCGTTTACTGTTTCATTGATGGTCAGCTGTTCAAATTTTAGACTGTTCTCTAAGGCTTGTGAAAAATACATTTGAATATTTTTGCTGATTTGTTTTTCTTTTGTCCCGAAATCTGGGAATATACTGGAGCGGAAAAACATAACAATGCCCAACAATTCACCATTCTGAGAGAAGGCGTTGAAACATAAACGGTATTTTAAATGATTGGGTTTCAAAAAATTGTGGTAAAGCTCCATGTTTTCATGAGCAAGCTCCCCGAAGCCGTCTGACTCACTCGTGACAATGCCTTTGCTTTGCTTGAGCGCTGCGATGAGATAGTCCAGCTTCAAATACCTTTGCAAATACTCGAGCAACAGTTCGCGACTAAATCGAACTTCCGCACAGGGATAAAACGCTTGCTCCTCGTTGCTATAGAGTAAAACAAAGGCTTTTTCATAAGAAATCAAACGCCCAATTTGCTCAAGAAAACGTTCACCCAAAATATGAAGATTCAACACGCTTCCAAGTAAGAAGGTAAGGTCCATAAAAATATCCATTTCCTCTTTTGTGAAATGGTATTCCATGCGCATCCTCCTCTCCGCAGCTTAGTAAAAGTATATTTGCCCAATCTTAGTTTGTCAACAATTTTGTAGCAATCACCAAAGCATGGTTCTTGGCTTGATATTGCGGAAATAGAGTTGTGGGCGCTTACCGTTCAATGCTTGCTGGGTGTCAGGATTGGATTCCATCCATCGAGTCACTGAACGCTATCCTCTGCGGTTGGCATCTTGGAAGAAACGAAAAATAAAAGGGCATCTCATGGCAATTTACAAATGACTGTGCACGAATTAAACGAAAGCACCTCTAAGCCGATTGTGAAGTTTTAAGGGTTGCGAGGTAGTAGGGTCGGATATGGAATCCGCCCCTACAATACGTTTCATATCTTAACCAACACGCTTGACCGCAGGTTATCCCGAAAAAAACACAATGAAAAACCCGTTCCCATCGTGATTCTATCGAAATAATTCGGTAGAACACGACGGGAACGGGTTTCGTTTATCTTGTTAGGGCAAATTCAGGACAGAGGTTCGTTTTTCAATCGGCTCATAGGGGACGTGACGTACCATGGCACGGTAAGCAGGACGCATGATGCGGTGGCAGGTCACGACCTCCTCAATGCGGTTGGCGCACCAGCCCGCAATACGAGCGGAGGCAAACAGAGGCGTGAAGACATCCTCGGGGATATCCAGCATGGAGTAGACCATGCCGGAGTACATATCGACGTTGGCACACATGGGCATGTCGGAGTGGTGCATCTCCTGAATCATGGGAATGCCAAGTGCTTCGATTTTTTGCAGCAGCAGGAAATCATCGGCAAAGCCCTTGACCTCAGCCACGTGCTGGGCATACTTTTTCAGCAAAACGGCACGGGGGTCGGAGATGGTATAAACAGCGTGTCCCAAGCCATAGAGCTTGCCGGAGCGGTCGCCCGCCTCCTTTTTCAGCATCTTATATAAGTAGTTTTTGATGGTATCGTCGTCGTTGGGGTTGACATTTTCCTTCACATAGCGGAACATCTCCATGACCTTGGCGTTGGCGCCGCCATGGAGGGGACCCTTCAGCGAGCCGACGGCACCCGCAATGGCGCTGTAGGTATCGGTTCCGCTGGAGGAGAGGGCACGACAGACAAAGGTGGAGTTGTTGCCGCCGCCGTGCTCGGCGTGTACCATGAGCATCATATCGAGCAGATGGGCTTCCTCTTCGGTGTATTCCTTATAGGGGCGAATCATCCGCAGGAAGTTTTCGGCGATGGAGAGATTTTCCTCGGGGAAGTGGAGATAAAGTGATTTCCCCTCGAAATAATGTCGCTTGACGGCATAGGCATTGGCGACGATGGAGGGGAAATAGCCAATCAACTCGATGGACTGCAAAAGCAGATTTTCGATGGAGGTGTCGTCCGGGTTGGGGTCGTAGGAATAGAGGGAGAGGACACTCCGTGCCAGCTTATTCATAATATTCTGGCTGGGGTGCTTCATAATCATATCCTCGGTGAAGCCATTCGGGAGCTTTTTTGCACGATTTAAAATCTGGTTGAAGCGGGATAGTTCGTCGGCGGTGGGCAGATAGCCCATGAGGAGCAGATAGGCGACCTCCTCAAAGCCGAAGGTGCCTGCCTTGCGGTGGGCTTCTACGATTTCGTTTAGCTCAATGCCACGGTAATAGAGCTGACCGGGAATGGGCACACGGATACCGTCTTCGATCATGTAGCCCTGAACAGAACCGACGCCGGTTACGCCAATGGGCACACCTGTACCGTCTGCGTTTCGCAGGCCGCCCTTGATGTCACCACGATAAAACTGCTTATCAATGTGGTATTCTTTTTCAATGTGTTGGCTGAGGGAACCTGTATATTTTTCAAGGATCCCAATATCATTTCGTTTCAAGCTGTGGCTCCCTTCTCGGTTTCACTGGACAGGTTATCAGGTATTTGGGAAAACGGTGTCCAAGAGACTCCTTTTATAAAAAATAAAGGAGAAAACCGTCTGATGATGAGCTTCATTATACGCCCCCCTTGCAGTGGTTGCAAGAAAAAATTCCTCCGCTGACACCCTTTCGGTAAATATATACCGATGATATGAAACTTTTCTTGCATTTTAGGTCACCATGCAAGAAGTTCTCGGGGATGCTTCAATTTTGATTGCTTCTTGGTTGGAATGTGGTATACTCATCTTTGAATATGCTATGCTATCATAGCTGTACTTTTAACATCTATCTTTCCCGGGGAGGGTTTTTATTTTATGATTACATTACAAAATAACGGTGTCTTCTGGAAAAACGGAGCACCTGTCAACACACCGCTCGCCGCACCCGCAGAGCGAGAAAAAACCATGGCCTACCAGATTTTCCGCCGCCATAACCGACGGGACGAGGAAGGTCAGCTTCACCTGAAGTTTGACAGCCTGATTTCCCACGATATCACCTATGTCGGCATCATCCAGACGGCAAAGGCGAGCGGACTCAAGCGGTTCCCTGTGCCTTATGCGATGACCAACTGCCACAACAGCCTGTGTGCGGTCGGCGGAACCATCAACGAGGATGACCATGTGTTCGGGCTTTCCGCTGCCATCAAATATGGCGGTGACTTTGTCCCCGCAAACCAAGCCGTCATCCATCAATACGCAAGAGAAATGATGACCGGCTGCGGACGTATGATTCTCGGCTCCGACAGCCATACCCGCTATGGCGCCATTGGTACGATGGGCGTGGGCGAGGGCGGCCCCGAAATCGTCAAGCAGCTTTTGGAAAATACGTATGACATTGCGTCCCCTCAGGTCGTGATGGTCTACCTCACCGGTGAGCCTGCACAGGGTGTCGGCCCCCACGACGTCGCCATTGCCCTTTGCGGCGAGGTCTATAAAAACGATTTTGTGAAAAATAAGGTCTTGGAGTTTGTCGGTCCCGGCATCCGCAATCTGCCCATGGACTACCGTATCGGCATCGACGTGATGACCACGGAAACCGCCTGCCTGTCCTCCATTTGGGAGACCGACGGTGCCGTGGAGGAATATCTGGCGATTCACGGCAGACCCGAAGCCTATGAAGCACTGCATCCGCAGGAGGGCGCCTATTACGATGCCATGATTACCATTGACCTTTCGAAGGTCGAGCCGATGGCGGCGCTTCCGTTCCACCCCTCCGAGGCGTACCCGATTCGGGAGCTGTTGGAAAATCCAGGCGATATTCTGCGTGAGGTGGAAAAGAGAGCCGAAGACCAGTTCGGCAGCAAGGTCAAGCTGTCTCTCACCGATAAGCTGGTGGATGGCAAGCTGATGGTCGATCAGGGCGTGATTGCAGGCTGTGCCGGCGGTATGTATGACAACATTGCAGAGGCCGCCGCTATTTTGGACGGTCACGATGTGGGCAGCGGCTACTTTGCCCTCTCCATCTACCCGCCGTCCGTACCCGTCAATTTAGAGCTGATTCAAAACGGCGTGCAGCAGTCTCTGCTGGAGGCAGGTGCCCTGTTTAAGCCTTGCTTCTGCGGTCCCTGCTTCGGCGCAGGCGATGTGCCCTCCAATAACGGTCTGTCGATCCGCCATACCACCCGTAACTTCGCCAACAGAGAAGGCTCCAAGCCCGGCGATGGTCAGCTCTCTGGCGTGGTGCTGATGGATGCCCGCTCCATCGCTGCTACGGCACGGAACCACGGTGTCCTCACGCCTGCAACAGAGGTTTCCTATACCAAGCCGCAGCAGGGAACACGCCGCTTTGACCGTCAGGTCTATGACCGTCGGGTCTACTTCGGCTTCGATCAGCCCCAGCCCGATGCCGCCTTGAAGCTCGGTCCCAATATTGCAGAGTGGCCGACCATCCCCGCCTTGGCAGAGAATATGCTATTGCAGGTTGCCACCGTCCTGCGTGACCCTGTGACCACAACCGACGAGCTGATTCCCTCTGGCGAGACCTCCTCCTATCGTTCCAACCCCATGAAGCTGGCCTCCTTCACCCTGTCTCGCCGTGACCCGGACTACGTCCCCCGTGCCATGGCAACCCAGAAATTAGAGCAGGCACGGGCAGAGGGTACCCTGACCGACGAGGTCAAGGCGGTTTTGGATACCTTGGGTCTGCCCACCTCCACCGCTGCTTCCCTGCACATCGGCTCCGTCGTTTTTGCCAATAAGCCCGGTGACGGCTCCGCCCGTGAGCAGGCCGCCTCCTGTCAGCGTGTTTTGGGCGGCTCTGCAAACATCTGCTATGAGTTTGCCACCAAGCGCTATCGCTCCAACTGCGTCAACTGGGGTATGCTGCCCTTTACCTTGGCATCGGAGGCAGAGTTCCCCTATGAAGCGGGTGACTTTATCTATGTGCCCAACGTGCGTGCGCTGGTGGCCTCGGGGGCAGATACCTTCCCGGCTATTGCAGTGCATGACGGGAAGCAAAGCGCCCTGACCCTCTATTTAAAGAACACGACCGGCGAGGAACGGGAGCTGCTGCTCACAGGCTGCCTGATGAATCACTACGCAGAACTGAATAAGGCTTGAGGTGAAACCAATTGGAACGAATTCAAATGCAAACCCCCATCGTGGAAATCGACGGGGACGAAATGACCAGAGTACTCTGGCAAATGATAAAAGACGAGCTGATTTTGCCCTTTGTGGAGCTGAATACAGAATATTATGACCTCTGTCTTCCCAATCGGGATAAAACGGAGGATGCTGTTACCGTGCAGGCGGCGGAAGCCATCAAGCGCCTGCACATTGGCGTGAAGTGTGCTACCAT
>CAYQRI010000043.1:0-2919 GCA_964420085.1 uncultured Ruminiclostridium sp. | reverse complement strand
TGCAGGCGGCGGAAGCCATCAAGCGCCTGCACATTGGCGTGAAGTGTGCTACCATTACGCCCAACCTCCAGAGAATGGAGGAATACAGCCTGAAAAAGATGTGGCGTTCCCCCAATGCCACCATCCGTGCAGCCTTGGATGGTACGGTGTTCCGTGCCCCCATTCTGCTCTCCAATGTGCGCCCCGTGGTCTCGTGCTGGGAAAAGCCCATTACCATCGCCCGTCATGCCTATGGCGATCTCTATAAGGCAGTGGAGTATCGGGTGCCTGGTGCCGGAAAGGCGGAACTGGTCTTTACGGACGAAAACGGCAACGAAACCTCCCGTCAGACCATTTTTGACTTTAAAGGTGCGGGTGTCATTCAAGGTATGCACAATCGGGACGATTCCATTCTCTCCTTTGCACGCTGCTGCTTTACCTATGCTCTGTCCGTGGGTCAGGATCTCTGGTTCTCCTGTAAGGATACCATTTCCAAGGACTACGACCAGACCTTCAAGCTGCTGTTCCAGAAGGTCTATGAGGAAGAATTTCAGGAAGCCTTTGCAGCGGCAGGACTCAACTATCGCTATGCCCTCATTGATGATGTGGCGGCGAAGGTCATCCGCTCCAAGGGCGGCATGATTTGGGCGTGTAAGAACTACGACGGCGATGTGATGAGCGACCTCATCGCCGCTGCCTCAGGCTCTCTGCCTATGATGACCAGCGTGCTGGTCAGTCCCGACGGCAACTTTGAATATGAAGCGGCGCACGGCACGGTGACCGACCACTATCGGCGGCATCAGAAGGGGGAGAAGCTCTCGACAAACCCCTTGGCGACCATCGCCGCTTGGGCAGGTGCGCTGAGAAAGCGGGGCGAGCTGGACGGCAATGCGGCACTGATGACCTATGCCGACTGCTTGGTCAAGGCGGGTCTTGCGGTCTTTGAGGACGGCTATTTCACAGAGGATTTGGCGATGATTTCCGATTCCAAGGATTACAAAGAAATGCCCGACAACGAGCGGCTCATGGGTCTTATTCGTGCGAAGCTGACCGAGCTGCTGACCGCATAATAGGGAGATTGGATATGCAAAAGGTCAAGGATATCTCTCGTGTTGTTGTGGCAGGTGCCGGAACGATGGGTGTGACGATGGTGCGGATTTTTGCCCAAAATGGCTATCAGGCCACCCTGTGGAATCACCGTGCTTCCTCCTTGGAACGGGCAAAGGAACGCATTCAGGCAGACTTGACACGGCTGCACAGCGAGGGAACCCTGAGCGAATCGCCCGATGCTGTTTTGGAGCGCATCAGCTATACCACAGAGTATGAAGCCTTCCGCACCGCTTCCTTTGTGGTGGAGAACATCGTGGAGGATTTGGAAACCAAACGGACATTTTTCCGCACGGTCTGTAGCTATGTGCCGGAGGATGTGGTGCTCACCAGCAATACCTCTGGTCTGCGTGTGACTGAGATTGCACAGGCTGTAACCAATCCGGCACGCTTTTGCGGGATGCACTGGTGGAATCCGCCCGACCTGCTCCCCTTGGTGGAAATTACGAAGGGGGAGAAGACCGAGCAGGCAGCGGCAGAGTTTGTCCATGCGTTGGCACTCTCCTTGGGGAAAAAGCCTGTCATTGTCCGTAAGGATATTTTGGGCATCATCGGGAACCGCTTGCAGTATGCCGTTTTGCGGGAGGCGCTGCACATCATGGAAATGGGTGCGGCAGGACCTGCCGAGATTGATGCGGCCATGAAATACGGTCCCGGCTTTCGGTATCCCACCATTGGTCCCTTCGAGACCGTGGACTTGGGCGGCTTGGACTTGTTCCGCACGGTCAGTGAGTATCTCTTTGCAGAGCTTTCCACGGCGCAGCGCAGCGAAACGCTGAACCGCTTGGCAGATGCGGGATGCTTTGGCGTAAAAACCGGTGAGGGCTTCTATCCCTACGCAGAAGGCGAGGGAGAAGCAAAGCTTCTTTGGCGAAACGAAAAATTCAAGCAGCAAAAGAATTTGATTGATGAATAACGAAAAGGAGGGGCACGATTTGTGCCCCTCCTTTTTAAGAACAAAGAAATATAATGCAGAGAACGATCAACGAATTTCAAGTAGCCTTTCCATGGGAACATTGAGAGTAGCGGAAATGTCTAAAAGCAGACCGACCGTGGGCTTTGAGTTTGCCGTTTCCACACGCTGAAGGTGGTTGCGAGTCACATCAATCATATTTGCCAAATCCTCTTGCGTCAAGCCTTGTTCTTTTCTGTAACGCATGATGTTAAGACCGATTTGAATGTAATCTTTGTAGTGCTTGTCGTCCATTTCGTACCCCCCTAGTGTCCTCTTTATTTTACAGGTTGGAAAGGTACAATTCGCCACTCTGATTTGTGTATATACCTATATTGTGTTGCATTTTTATCAAATGAATGTTAAAATACACTGTAATATGAGTATATACACAAGGAGTGATGAATATGCATAGTGATACATTTGAAAAAGCCTTTGGTGATTTTTTAGATAGAAGGGAATATGATGCGGCAGAGAATGCCTTATTTGCAATGGTTCGAATATCGTTTCTCGCTGGATGGAGGGCGGCGGGTGGCGATCCGCCAAAACCGCAGAAGATTCTTACCTTTGCTTCTATACAAAATGACCAGAGAGCCGTGATGAAGGTTTCATCACGGCTCTCTGGTTTTTCATATAAAAAATAAAGCAGGAGAAGCGTTACACCTTTCCTGCGTTCTGCAAGGCTTTGACATCCGCCCCTGTAAAATATTTCCGCATAGGAACATAGAGAATGCCAAAGACCACCAGACAGAGCACAATGTCGATGCTCATATAGAAGCCGTTATAGAGCAGGGAATAGAACCAAGGACTGGTCATGGTCAGACCGAAAAATTCCTCCGGCATATACATCGCCCAGACGGTGGCACCCACCACATAATGCA
>CAYQRI010000042.1:9176-14178 GCA_964420085.1 uncultured Ruminiclostridium sp. | reverse complement strand
GCCTGCTCAATGTTGTCGGTGGTCAGCACGCCGAACATCACGGGAATGTCACTTTGCAGGGAAACGGTGGCAATGCCCTTCGAGACCTCAGAGCAAACATAGTCATAGTGGCTCGTGCTGCCACGAATCACTGCACCCAGACAGATCACAGCGTCATACTTGCCGCTCTTTGCCATCTTGGACGCAATGAGCGGAATCTCAAACGCACCGGGTACCCAGACAAGCTGGACATCCTCCTCGGCTACACCGTGGCGAACCAGACCGTCCATCGCTCCGCCCAAGAGCTTGGAGGTGATAAATTCATTGAAACGGGCAGCGACAATGCCGACCTTGATATTTTTGGCAACCAGACTTCCTTCGTAGGTTTTCATGGGGAATCCTCCTTATGATATCAATGTGTTATGTGGAATCTGTTGATCAATCAATAGTTCAAAATATGACCCATCTTCTGCTGCTTTGTCTTTAAATAAAACAGATCGTGCGGGGTGGGCGCAACCTGAAGCGGGACACGCTCTGTGATTTCCATGCCGAAGTCAGAGAGCTGATAAACCTTGTCCGGGTTATTCGTGAGCAAACGAAGGGTCTTGGCACCCAAATCCCGCAGAATCTGTGCCCCAATGTAGTACTCACGCAGATCGCCCGCAAATCCCAAGGCGAGATTCGCTTCCAGCGTATCCATGCCCTGATCCTGCAATTCATAGGCACGCAGCTTGTTAATCAGACCGATGCCACGCCCCTCTTGACGCATATACAGCAGAATGCCACGGCCTTCCTTTTCAATCTGCGTCATAGCGGCGGCGAATTGCTGTCCACAGTCGCACCGCAGAGAACCAAAGGTGTCACCCGTCAGACACTCGGAGTGGACACGGCACAAAATGTCGTTGCCGTCCCCAATGTCGCCCTTGACCAAGGCAATATGATGCTGCCCGTTTAGCTTGTTGATATAGCCATAGGCGGTGAAATCGCCGTACTGCGTGGGCATTTTGGTGGTGGTCACCTGCTCGACCAGAACCTCGTTCCGCTTGCGATACGCTTGCAGGTCACGGATGGTGACAAATTTCAGTCCCCATTCCTTGGATTTTTCCTGCAATTCGGAGGCACGCATCATGGTGCCATCCTCCCGCATGATTTCGCAGCACAGACCGCAGGGCTTCAGACCAGCCAGACGCAGCAGGTCTACCGTGGCTTCGGTGTGTCCGTCCCGCTCCAAAACGCCGTTGTCCTTGGCGAGCAGGGGGAACATATGACCGGGACGGCGGAAGTCCTCGGGGCGAGCGTTGTCCTCCACGCACTTCATCGCCGTGACGGAACGCTCGGCGGCGGAAATGCCCGTGGTGGTATCCACATGGTCGATAGAGACCGTAAAGGCAGTTTCGTGGTTATCGGTGTTTGTGCTGACCATTTGCGGGAACTGTAAGCGTCGGACATACTCCATTGACATGGGCATACAAATCAGACCCTTGGCGTGGGTTGCCATGAAGTTGATGTTCTCCGTGGTGGCAAACTCAGCGGCACAAATCAGGTCGCCTTCATTTTCACGGTCGGGGTCGTCGGTGCAGAGAATCATGCGTCCCTGACGCAGCTCTTCCAAGGCTTCCTCAATGGTGTTGTATTGAAACATAATGCAGTCTCCTTTGTTGCGACTCAGCTATCCCCAAAAATGGGACAGGTGAATTGGTTTGGTGGTGGGTATCGTCTATCAAAAAATCAGTAAATTTTTTAAAATCCGTATTGCGTCAAAAAGTCTCGTGAGATGCGGGAGGGCTTGGCGGTCGGCGCAGTCTTTTGCGGTGCCAGCAGCTTTTCCACATATTTCCCAATGATATCCGTTTCCAAATTGACCGGATCGCCCACCTTTCGGTCACGCAGCACGGTGACAGAAACCGTATGCGGAATGGCGGAAATTTGGAAGTCGGTGTCGTTGACCGTCGCCACCGTTAGGCTGATGCCGTCGATGGTAATGGAGCCTTTTTCCACGATGTAGCGTAAAATTTCGCTGCCCGCCTGAATGCGGTACCAAATGGCGTTGTCGTCCCGCTCAATCTGAGAGATGGTGCCCACACCGTCCACATGACCTGCGACGATGTGACCGCCAAAGCGTCCGTTTGCTGCCATTGCCCGTTCCAAATTGACACGGCTGCTTGGCTGTAGCTTGGCGAGAGCGGAGCGGTTCAGGGTTTCGTGCATGACATCGGCGGAAAAGCCGCTGCCGGAAAAGGCGGTTACGGTAAGACAGACCCCGTTTACGGCGATGCTGTCTCCGATGTGAACATCGGATAAAACCGTGCTTGCGGCAATGTCCAAAATGGCACTGCTCCGCCCACGGCGGATTGCTTGGATGGTGCCGACTTCTTCAACAATTCCTGTGAACATCGATTCACACCTCACTTTCCAGTAGGAAATCCTCGCCCAAACGAGTGAGGACACTGTGCTTTAATACGACGGCTTCGTTCGGGGTGGGAAAGCCCTGTCCGCCGATGGGCGTTTTGGCGGCTGCCCCGCCGAAGAGCTTGGGAGCGATGTAGGCCTGCACCCTGTGCACCAAGCCTTGACTGAGTGCCGACCAGTGGAGGGCGGCTCCGCCCTCTAACAGCACGCTGTCAATTTCCATTGCCCCCAAGCGCTCGAACAGGGCGCTTAAATCGACCTGCCCGTTTTGGGCGGGGACTTGAAGTACGGTGCAGCCCAAGGCTTCATAGGCGGCGATTTTCTCGGTGTCAGTGGAGCAGGTCGCCAAGATTGTGGGGAGAGCTTGTGCCGTCTGTACGACTTGGGCAGTGAGGGGGGTTCTCAGCCTGCTGTCGCAGATGATGCGCACGGGGTTGCGCCCGCCTTTGATGCGACAGGTGAGCTGTGGATCGTCGGCGAGCACGGTGTTGACCCCGACCATAATCGAGCGGAATCGGTTTCGCTGGGTGTGGACATGGTGTCGGGCGGTTTCACCTGTGATCCACTGAGAGGCACCGGTATAGGTGGCGAGCTTGCCATCCAAGGTCATGGCGTATTTCAACACGACATAGGGTCGCTTGGTGCGGATGTAGTGGAAAAAAACGTCGTTGAGTGCCAGACACTCTGCTTCTAAAACGTGCTCCGTGACGGACAGCCCGTGGCGGCGGAGAATATCCAAGCCCTTGCCCGCAACCTGCGGATTGGGGTCACCCGAGCCAATCACCACCCGAGCGAGTCCCGCCTCTAAAATGGCATCGGTACAGGGTGGCTGCCGTCCGTGGTGACAGCACGGCTCCAAGGTGACATAAATCGTTCCGCCTGCCGGATTTTCTGTGCAAGCGTTGAGGGCGGCTCGTTCGGCGTGCAGCTCACCGCAGCGGGCGTGATAGCCCTCGCCGATGACCCGTCCGTCCTTTACGACCACGGCACCGACCATCGGGTTTGGGCTGCTCCAGCCGGCGCCCTTTTGGGCAAGCGTCAGGGCCAAGCGCATATAGTCTTGATCGTCCATCATAAATCCCCCCTCACTTCTTGCATGAGTTATTCCACGAAAGCAAAAAAATACGCCATGAATATGACTTCAAGGCGTACACAAAGAGCACAGGGACAAAGACGTCTGTCAAGAAAAAAGCTCTGAAATGAAAAGACATTTCAGAGCAACACAAACAGACGCAGAAATCCTGCGGTTATGGTTATCTTCTTCCATCCAGACTGTCACTGTCGGCTTCGGAGTTTCACCGAATCATGCCTTGCGGCTCGTGGGCTATACCACCGGTAGGGAATTACACCCTGCCCTGAAGATTGGTATTTACTTGTCGAGAATTACCTTACTCTTTGTGGGTGTATTTTGTCAAGGGGATTTCCCGAAAAAGAGAAAAGATGGTTTAAATGCATAAAAATATTCTAGTTTAGTTGGATTGGTTTGGCTTGTTTGATGGGATTTGACTATAAAAATATACAGAAATTGTGAAAAATTAGAAATGAGACTAAGTCACAAACAGAAGGAAAACCTTGGGGTATACTCGACATATATCGAAAAAGGGGGGCGAGGATATTGGCAAGACCCCAGCGTTGCCGCAGAATTTGTCGGGAACCGGAGCACCGCTCCTTTTCTCCGGAGGGGGAATCCAGTTCCGTGCAGGTGGTGCTGACGGTGGATGAATTTGAGGTGCTCCGTTTGGTGGATTACGAAAAAATGACCCACCAGCAGTGTGCCAAGCAAATGGATATTTCCCGTACGACGGCGACGGAAATTTATGAAAACGCACGGTTTAAATTGGCAGATAGCTTGGTGAATGGAAAGCGTCTGATGATTGCAGGCGGAAGCTATCGCATTTGCGAGGGAGCGGCACGTTGCTTTTGTGGAACGTGCTGCGAAAAGGTGCGAAGAAAAACGGTGCCTTGAAGGATATGGCACCGCAAGAAGCTAGAAGGGGAGAGGGAAGATGGAGGAGATTCGGGAACGGTTGGAGAGGCTGCCCTTTTGGGCACGTCTGACAGAGGCGGAGCGGGCACTTGTCCTTCGCAGCACCCTTGTGCAGAAAATGCCCAAGGGAATACAGGTGCACGGAAGCCAAGAGGATTGCTTGGGTATGCTTCTGGTGAAGCAAGGTGTGATTCGGGTTTACTTATTATCTGAGGAGGGGAAGGAGGTCACACTCTTTCACCTGCGAGAGGGGGAGGCGTGTGTGCTGTCTGCCTCCTGCGTGGTGGAGCAGCTGGCGTTTGATAGCCAAATGGTGGCGGAGGAAAACTGCGAGCTGATGGTCATTGGTGCCGGTGCCATTGCGCATTTGATGGAGGGCAATATTTATGCCCGTGCGTATTTTTTTGAATTGGCAACGGAACGCTTTTCTGCGGTGATGTGGTCGATGCAGCAAATTCTGTTTATGCGGGTGGATAAGCGTCTGGCGACCTTTCTGTTGGGGGAGTCCGTGCGGACGGGCTCTTTGGAAATTAAAATGACCCACGAGCAAATTGCTCAGCAAATCAGCTCGGCCCGTGAGGTGGTGGCACGGATGCTGAAACGCTTTTCCAATGACGGGCTGGTGGC
>CAYQRI010000042.1:0-9076 GCA_964420085.1 uncultured Ruminiclostridium sp. | reverse complement strand
GTGCCCGGCAGTGGCAAAACAACCGTTCTGGTACTGCGGCTGGGCTACCTTCTCTTTTGTAAGCAAGTGCGCCCCGAACAAATCCTCACCGTGACCTATACCGTGGCGGCTACAAAGGATATGCGGGAGCGATTCGCTTCCTTTTTTGGCACAGAGCTGGCCAATCGGTTGGAGTTTCGCACCATCAATGGATTGTCTGCCCGTATCATTCAATATTATGAGCGCAGCATGGGACGGACGGCCTTCACGCTGATGACGGACGAGGGACGGCTTTCGGCACTTTTGGGCGAGCTTTGCCGTCAGCATATGGGGGAGTTTGCCACCGAAAGTACCATCAAAACGCTGCGTACTTGGATCACCTATATTAAAAACCGACAGCTGAGCAACGAGGAAATCGACGCCCTGAAGGTGGACGACCTGCCCATTGCTGCCCTGTATCGTGCCTATTGTGCCGCCATGCAGCAGCAGGGCTGGATGGATTATGACGACCAAATGGTCTATGCTGCCCGTATTTTGATGCGATATTCAGGGATTTTGGCGTATTTTCAGAACAAATACCGCTATCTCTGTGTGGATGAAGCACAGGACACCTCCAAAATTCAACACACCATCCTGCGCCTTTTGGCGGGGGACACGCCGCACCTTTTTTTGGTGGGGGATGAGGATCAGAGCATCTATGGCTTTCGTGCAGCAGATCCCTTGGCACTTCTCAATTTCGAAAAAACCTATGCGGGCGGTCAGGTTTTGTTTCTCGAAAACAATTACCGCTCCAAGCAGACCATTGTAGGTGCGGCTGCGGGCTTTATTGCACACAATAAAAACAGACGGGATAAAACCATGCGTGCCACCCGCAAGGGCGGTGTGGCGGTGCAGGAAATTTGGGTCAAGGATCGAGCCGAGCAATATCTGCACTTGGCCAAGCTCGCCCAAGCCTGTGAGACAGAAACAGCGGTGCTCTACCGCAACAACGACAGCGCTCTGCCCCTTGTGGATTTGCTGGACAGGCAGGGCACGCCCTATCGAGCCAGACAGGTCGAGACCGGCTTTTTTACGCATCGTGTGGTGCGGGATGTCATCGACTTCATTCGCTTTGCTGAGAATCCCGCTGACGGCACGATTTTTTTGCGGATGTATTACAAGCTTCACGCCGGCATATCCAAGCAGGCGGCGGAATTTGCCGTGCGTGAGAGTGGCGGAGAGCGTCCTATTTTAGCGCTGCTTGCCCAAACGATGGGGCTTCCCCCATGGACACAAATGCAGAGTCAAGCACGCAGTACGCATTTTGAAGCCATGAGAACGGAGCGGGCAGACCGTGCCATCTACCGCATCCGATATGCGATGGGCTATGGCGATTACCTGCAAGAGAGAGGGGCAGACTTGGGAAAGCTGGATATTCTGGAGACACTGGGGCGGCAGGTGGATACCCCGGGACAGCTTCTGGAACGCTTGGAGGAATTGAAAACGGTGGTGCAGGCGGGGTCTGAGGGGACCCAAAGCCCCCTGATTCTCTCCACCATTCATTCCAGCAAGGGCTTGGAATACGAACGTGTGATTTTGGCGGATGTGGCAGATGGACTGCTCCCCTGTATCGAGCCGCCGCAGGGCGAGCAGCAAAAAGCGGAGGATGTGGATACCTATGAGGAGGAACGCCGTATTTTTTATGTGGGCATGACCCGTGCAAAGGAGCAGCTGTCTCTCGTTCGCTTTCGAAAGCCGGAGCTGCACAGCACCTTTGCCGAGGTGCTGTTTCCGCCGAAGAAGGAAGTACCCAAGCCAATACAAGCCAAGCCAAATCCAAAGCCAAAGCCAAAGCCGAAAAGCAAACCCAAGGAGAGCAGCAAACCGACGGTTTCTGTCAATACTGCCTTGTATGTGCCGGGGGTGCGGGTTCATCATCGTGTGTTCGGCGGCGGTACGCTCGCCAGCCGCCAAGGAGATATCGCAACCATCCAGTTTGATTCCGGGGAGCAGCGGCGCTTTTCCTTGGGTACCGCATTGCGTCAGTCGCAGCTTATGACCGACTTCGATTCAATTGCGTCAGGGAATTAACTGTGCTATACTAAATATCATGTGATTGATAAAATGATTGTATGGATGAAACCTTTGTAGAAGGATGGAGGCAGTGTTTATGATACAAGATGCAACACGTTATATTGCGTTCATTTGTCCGGTCTGCCGTAAGCCGGTGATTTTAGAACGATCCATTTTTCAGCTGGCTTCCACGGGCAGCCGTCTGGAATGCCCCTGTGGAAAATCGGCCATCGAGGTGGAGCTGATGGGGAATCAGGCTCGTCTGACGGTGCCCTGCCTCTTTTGTGAGAAGGAGCATACCGTCGCCTGCTCGATGCCTGCCTTTCTCCATGAGAAAACGCTGGCTTTTTCCTGTGCCGATTCCGGCTTAGACTGCTGCTATGTCGGGGAGAAGGAGCCGGTGTTTGCCGCCATGCGTCGGCTGGAGGAAACGCTGGATGTGCTGGAATCTGAGGCGGGGGCACAGGGGACATTTCTCAATGACATGGTCATGGAGGAAATTCTGGGGGAGTTGAAGGATATCGCCAAGCGGGAGGGCATCTCCTGCACCTGCGGCTGTCGGGCGTGGAAGCTGAAGGTGAACTATAGCTCTGTGGAGCTGTTTTGTGCCGAATGCGGCGGCGCACTGAAGCTACCAGCGGCTACGCTCTCCGATGTGGAGGATCTCTGCTGCAAGCTGACGCTGACCATCCGAGGAAAAAATTCCTGACCGATGCACACTAAGACCACTATCGCATAAGATGGACTGAGACCGTGAAGTTGGTCTCCATCTCAGATAGGAGGTACTTGTTTATGTATGGTTGTAATGGTTTCGGTGGCGGTGGGTGCCTGTGGATTATCCTGATTCTCATCATCATTTGTTGCTGCTGCGGCGGTGGCTGGAGCGGTGGCGGCTGCGGCGGCGGCTGTGGCTGCGGCGGCGGTTGTGGTTGCGGCGGCGGCTGTGGCTGTGGTTGTGAAAACAACTGCGGTTGTGGTTGCTGATCCCCGTACCATATCCCTCAGACATACGCCAGCAATGTAAAAAGCAAGCGGTCTCGGACGATTCCGGGACCGCTTCTTTCTGCTTAAGGCGGACAGGCTCTTTCGTGGTTTGCTGAAAAATTTGACTAAGGAGCAAAAAACACCTCTTTACAGAGGGGGAAGGTTGTGGTATATTCTCCGAGATGGATGGTATTCCGATTGGAAACTATACCATGACAACCCCTTTGAATTGATTGCATCCGTCAGGAGCGATACACAGACCGTCACCTCCATTTTGTTACACGGAGAGGTGATCGAGTGACCATAGGATTCATAGGAGCAGGAAACGTAGGATTTACGCTGGGAAACTATTTCGCCAGCCACAACCTTCAGGTAGTAGGCTACTATAGCCGCCACACTGAAGCTGCACACAAAGCAGCCGAAATGACCGAAACCGCCGTCTTTGATACGATAGACGGCTTGCTTGCCATGTGTGACGTTCTGTTTTTAACTGTTCCTGACAGTCAGATCCCCGTTGTCTATGGGGAGCTATGTCAGCATTCGATTCAAGGAAAATTGATTTGTCATTGTAGTGGAGCCCTCTCCGCACAGGATGCCTTTCCGGACATTCTGCAGCGGGGTGCCTTTGGGTATTCTGTTCATCCGTTGTTCGCCGTAAGCACGAAGGATCATGCTTACAAAGAACTGACGGATGTTTTTTTTACCTTGGAAGGCCATCCCTCTCGTCTGCATGACGTGAAAAACCTCTTGGAGCAAGCCAAGCTTACCGTTCGGGTGATTGCATCCGAGCAGAAACCCTTGTACCACTGTGCCGCTGCCGTTGCCAGCAATTTGGTGGTGGCCGTGGCGGATTGGAGCATCGAGCTGCTGACGCAGTGTGGCTTTTCACCGGAGGAAGCACAGCACGCCTTAACCCCACTGCTTTTGGGCAACATGGCACACATCACAAAGGATGGTCCCATGCTGAGCCTGACAGGCCCTGTGGAGCGTGGCGACACCGTCACCGTGCAGAAGCATTTCGAGAGCCTGCCTGCGTTGGAGGATCGGCGCAGCTACGCTTTGCTCTCGTGCAGACTGTTGGCACTCGCCCAACAGAAACACCCGACACGAAGCTATGAAGCGCTCCGTGCCTTTTTGAGGGATCAAAGAAAGGAACTTCAGCTATGAAAAATACCGTTGCTACCTTTGCTGCGATGAAGCAGTCGGGGGAAAAAATTTCCATGCTCACCTGCTACGATTATTCCACCGCCAAGCTGATGGATCAGGTCGGTATCAATGCCATTTTGGTCGGAGATTCTCTGGGCAATGTCATGCTCGGTATGCCGGATACGCTTTCCGTTACCATGGAGCATATGATTACCTACGGCGGTGCGGTGTCCAGAGCCTGTACCAACACGATGGTCGTGATTGATATGCCGTTCATGTCCTATCAGGTTTCCATCGAGCAGGCACTCACCAACGCCGGTCGACTGATGAAGGAAGGACGGGGCAATGCCGTGAAGCTCGAGGGTGGTGCGGCAGTGTGTCCGCAAATTCGTGCGATGACTGACGCCGGCATTCCTGTCATGGCACACATTGGGCTGACCCCGCAATCCGTCAATGCCTTGGGCGGCAATAAGGTACAGGGGAAAACAGCCGAGGGTGCCCGCCGATTGTTACAGGAAGCCAAGGCGGTGCAGGAGGCAGGTGCCTTTGCTGTGGTCTTAGAGTGCGTGCCCGCCAAGCTGGCGGCACAGATCACCGAGACGCTCGAGATTCCAACCATCGGCATCGGTGCCGGCGACGGCTGCGATGGACAAATTTTGGTCTATCAGGATATGCTTGGTATGTATTCCGATTTTGCCCCGAAGTTTGTCAAAAGATTTGCTTCTGTGGGCGAGATGATGACAAAAGCCTTCCAAAGCTATGATGCGGAGGTCAAGGGCGGACAATTTCCGACGGCGGCACATTCCTTCCGGATGAAGGAGGAGACCGTAACCCGTCTTTACGGCTGAAAACCCAAAATTACCGCTTTCTCTTGCTTAAGCAAGTGTCTAAGCGTATCATAATAGAGGAGAAAAACAAGCATGATCATTGCAACAACCTGTTCGGAAGTCAGAGCACAGGTTTCCGCTTGGAAAAAGGAAGGTCTCACCGTGGGGCTTGTCCCCACCATGGGCTATTTGCATGAGGGACACGCCTCCCTGATGCGTGCTGCGGTCGCTTCCTGTGATCGTACCGTGGCTTCTGTGTTTGTCAATCCCTTTCAGTTTGGCCCGGGGGAAGACTTGGCTTCGTATCCCCGTGACTTCGCAAGCGACTGTGCCCTTTTGGAAGCAGAGGGCGTGGACTTGGTGTTTCATCCGTCGGATGCAGAAATGTACGCCCCCGACTTTTGTACCCTTGTGGATATGAATGGTCTCACGGGGGAGCTGTGTGGCAAGTCTCGTCCCATTCATTTTCGTGGAGTCTGCACGGTGGTTTCCAAGCTGTTTCATATCGTCAGCCCCGACCGAGCCTTCTTTGGACAGAAGGATGCCCAGCAGCTTGCCGTGATTCGCCGCATGGTGCGGGATCTCTCCTTCGGGATTGAGATTATCGGCTGTCCCATTGTGCGAGAGGCGGATGGCTTGGCAAAAAGCTCTCGCAATACCTACCTAAGCACGGAGGAACGACAGGCAGGGCTTGTGCTGTCGCAGGCGGTGCGGCTGGGTCAGGCACTGATTAAAGAGGGTGAAGCAAGCAGTGCGGTCGTTTTGTCTGCCATGCAGAACCATATCGAAAAAGAGCCGCTTGCCAGAGTGGACTATGTGCAGGCAGTAGACGGACTATCTATGGAGCCTATCGAGGTTCTGCGTCCCGGTGGCTTGGTGGCGATGGCGGTGTATATCGGAAAGACACGGCTGATCGATAACTTTACGGTTGGGGAGGATACCATCTAATGCAAATTGAAGTGCTGAAGGGAAAGCTGCATCGGGCAACCGTTGTGCAGGCAGAGCTGGACTATGTAGGCTCCATTACGGTGGATATGGATTTGTTGGATGCCGCCGGTATTTTGGAATATGAAAAGGTACAGATCGTCGATGTCAACAACGGGTCTCGCTTCGAGACTTACACCATCGCCGGGGAACGTGGCAGTGGCATGATCTGCTTGAACGGAGCGGCGGCTCGCTGCGTCGCCACCGGGGATAAGGTCATCATCATGGCGTACGCCACCATGACGCCGGAGGAGGCCAAAGACCATAAGCCGATGGTCGTTTTCCTGGGCGAGAAAAATACCATCGAGCGTACCGCACGCTATGAAACCCACGGCCGCTTGGAGGATATGGCGTAAGAACCATCAAAACGTCCAATCAAAAAGGAGAAAGAATCTATGCTACAGGGAAAAAACGTCCTGCTTGGTGTGACGGGTGGGATCGCTTGCTATAAGGCGGCGGAGCTTGCCTCTGCCTTGGTCAAGGAGCATTGCTCCGTTCATGTGGTGATGACAGAGAATGCTACAAAATTTATGACACCGCTGACCTTCCAAACCCTGACGGGGAATCCGGTGTATACGGATACCTTTCTGGACAAAGACCCCAATGAGGTGACCCACATCGCCTTGGCGGAAAAGGCAGATTTGGTTCTGGTCGCACCGGCGACGGCAAATAGCTTGGCAAAGCTCGCAAACGGCATGGCGGACGATATGCTGACCACCACCGTGCTCGCCTGCACCTGCCTCAAAATCGCTGCACCGGCGATGAATACGCATATGTATGAAAATCCCGTCACGCAGGACAATTTAGACCGTCTGCGTCACTATGGCTGGGAAATCATTGCACCTGCCTCTGGACGCTTGGCGTGTGGGGCAGTGGGACCGGGCAAGCTGCCTGACCCTTCCCTTTTGCTGGAAGCGGTGCTTCATGCCATATCCCACGAGCGGGATATGGAGGGACTTCACCTGTTGGTCACCGCAGGCCCCACTCAAGAGCCGCTCGATCCCGTGCGCTATCTGACGAACCATTCCACCGGGAAAATGGGCTACGCCATCGCACGGGCTGCGGCGGCGCGCGGTGCAGCTGTGACCCTCGTGACAGGCCCCACAGAATGCCCCACGCCCTCGTATGTGCATACGATTCCCGTCACCACGGCGGCGGAAATGTTTGAGGTGATTACCGCAAACTGTGACGCACAGGATATCATCATCAAAGCGGCGGCCGTGGCGGACTATCGCCCCGAGACCGTAGCGGACGAGAAGATCAAAAAGAGCGGAGATGAGGATGCGCTGTCGCTTCCCTTGGCACGGACACAGGACATTTTAAGCTGGTTGGGACAGCGCAAAAAAGAGGGTCAATTTCTCTGTGGCTTTTCGATGGAAACGCAGGATCTTTTGGAGAACTCCCGCAAAAAGCTGGAGAAGAAGCAGTTGGATATGATTGCTGCCAATAATCTGCGAGACCCCGGCGCAGGCTTCGGGACAGAAACCAACCGTCTGACCCTCTTGACAAAAGACGGGGCAGAGCCGCTGGAGCTGCTTTCCAAGCTGCAAGCCGCCCACCGGCTGTTGGATGCCATTCAGAAAAAA
Source organism: uncultured Ruminiclostridium sp. (assembly GCA_964420085.1). Taxonomy (GTDB): domain Bacteria; phylum Bacillota; class Clostridia; order Oscillospirales; family Oscillospiraceae; genus Evtepia. The sequence continues at coordinate 1,518 of CAYQRI010000042.1, read as the reverse complement.
CGGGCAGGGAAGTAACGTGGATGTCGCCATGCCGTGTCAGGTTTCCCGACACGGCATGGCACACCGTTTTGACTGACGCTTCGATACAACCCCCTTGGGAAAAATTTTCCGCAAAAAATGAAAAAAGTGCTTGCAATTTGGAACGGGATGTGCTACTATATGTAAGTCGTCAGCGACAAGCTGATATGCGGCAGTAGCTCAGTTGGATAGAGTAACTGGCTACGAACCAGTAGGTCGGGGGTTCGAGTCCCTCCTGCCGTACCAAAAGAGAACCAATCGGAAACGATGGGTTCTCTTTTGTTTTTTCGAAGAATAGAATTGAATAGTTCAATACGCTACCAAGACTCTGTGTTAGACTTCCTACGGGAAGACACAGGGATGAGGAAATCCGGTTGAAGTCCGGAGCATTTCACCGTTGCCGTAAATATAAGAGGGTGTCGCTCGTAACGTGAGTTGGTCATTGGGGAAACCTGAGAAGGCTGAGGGCATCCGCAGAGGAAGTTTCCTCCTATTATATAAGCCGGAAGACCGAGGGTGCGTTTTTTGCCGTGATACAGCCTTTGCTGTGCCATGGTTTCTGTGTGTTGCATAAAAAACGGGTGCAATGCCAAACGATTGTGTTTGGCATTGCACCCGTTTTTTTATTTTACATAGTTCGCACTCATTTAAGGAATCTTTGATTTAATCCACAGGTGCGGAATGGCGAGCGGATTTTTTGCCCGGCAAGGCAAAAAGCCGCAGGAATACTGACGTATTTCAAGGCTTTTTAACGCAGTCCGAGCGAAAAATCCGCCGTCATAACGTGCGTGGGGATTAAGTCAGAGGTTCCTTAAGAATAAGATTGGAGGATTTTTATGTTGAAAACAAGAGGAATCGCATTCCTGCTCGCCTTTGTGATGGTGACGGGATTGCTGCCGGTTGGCGCATTGGCGGCGGGAAATGACATGACCGTCCACTTCACAGTAACGGATATCAGTGGTGCAGTGGAGGAAAATAGCCAGGGGGATGGATTCCAGTTATCTAAGGATTGTGATGTTGGACTGGTTCGAGCACCGCTTACGCTTGCAGAGGGAACCTCTGCGCTGGAAGCGGTTAAGGCGGCTCATGTAGCCTATCATGCCGATGGTGCCGGTGGCTATACTGAAAGCAACGGTTCCTTTACAAAAATATGGGGAAATACGACCTATAACATAGGCTATTTCCTCAACGGTACTATGGTTATGGACACATCTGCCGCGCTGCATAATGGAGATGATTTAGAGCTTGTTGTCTATAAGGACTATTCCAGTGACATCTACACAAGATTTGCACAGCAGGAAATTACCGTTCAGGCAGAACAGGCCTTTGAAGTTGAACTGTTGTATCATGTGATTACGACCTCAGATTGGACGGGGGGGATGATGGCAGGGGAAGTTGCGAATAAACCCTTGCAGGGGGCAAAAATTGTCGTGGGAGATGGAACATCTCTTAATATCCCCACAGAAGAGACAGCGTTTGTAACCGATCAAAATGGCAAAG